>NZ_JBFAOU010000320.1:0-4700 GCF_040675365.1 Catellatospora sp. NPDC049609
ATGTACGGCAGGGCCAACTTCGCGCTACTGCGGCACCGCATCCTGCTCAACGCCTGAGCGCGACGTCCACAAGATCTTCGCCAGAGCCAGAACTGGTGTCCGCCAGCCCGGAGACAAACGTCCGCCCACCCGGATCATTCACTGGCCGCTGGCACACCTCGCTATGGGCCGGTGCGCGTCAACGCGGGCCCGGACCGTTCCTTGGGTGAGGTTCCCGGGTCACCGGTCGGGCTCCCGCTCAGGATGTTTGACGCAGGGCACGTGGTCCGGCGAGCAGCGTCACTGCGGCAGCCGCACTGCTCGCAGCCGCGCAGAGCGAAAGCGGGTTGTGACGGGACCTCGCGCAGAGGCTGGGATGCAGCCGCAGATGCGATCTGCCGAGCGCATCGTACGTGAAATACCCTGCGGCAGGTGAGCATGAACGCCCGTTTCCTGCCCCACGCCGCGGCTAGCAACGGGCGCTCACTGCGACCGCCTCCGTGGTCCCGGCTGGCGAGACCATGACCCCATCAAGCGGGTAAACCGCGCTCGCCAGTTCGACGACCGGCCGGATCGAGGTCGGCGGCCTCGGCCGGGGGCACGTCGTCGAAGAGGCCGTACAGGATCTCTCCAACGTGCCCGTCACGTTGGTCTACGCAAAGCGCCACGCCCACAACGCCGTCGGCGTCTGTTTGTCACCTGGGCGTACGTCATCACCTAGGACTGGTGGGCGTTGAGCACAGCGCGGCACCCGGCCGCGCTGACATCACAGAATAGGACCCTCCATGACCTCCGCCAGTATCGGCGCGCGATCCAGCGCGTTCCTCGCCGAGCACAGTGCCACGTTCGCCCAGGCGCTGATCACTGCCACCGACGCGGCGGCAGGCGGCCGGTTGCGCGATGCCGCGCTGGCGGCCGAGCGGCTACGTGACGGCGGCCGCCACCTGTTCAAAGCGGTGCTGCGCGACGCGCTGGACGCGGGGATGGACTGGTGGGCGCTGGGTGACATGGTGTCGTTGCACCCGCAGGCGGCCTGGGAGCAGTACGGCAGGCTCGCCGAGGTGCCGGCACCGGCGCCGGCGCGGCAGCGTCCGCACCTGGCGATCACGTTCACCGCCGGGTTGACCCGCGTGCACGAGCAGTCGCCCGAGTACGGCGTCGAGGTGTCCGAGGTGGGCTACCCCTACGGCTTCGCCTTCGACCCGACCGTCGAGCGGATCCGCGCCGCCGCCGGGGTGCTCGGAGAGGACGTGTGGATCGCCGTCACGCTGCCGGACGCCACCGAGCCGCCGGTCGCGCCCGTCGACGGAGTCGACGTGATCAAGCAGTGGACCTCGGTCCTGGCCGACGATGACGCCGTGGTGTGGCTGCGCGAAGTGCTGGACGCTCACGCTGCGATGCACGTCACCGCCGAAGACCTGGCGGTCTCCTGACCGCCCCCAGTTCTGTTGCTGGTGTATTCGTCGCCACGACGGCGATCTACAGGCCCGTGCGGTGCTTCCGCTGTCTGCGTAAGCGCGGCGGTGTCGCTGGCGAAGGCCGCCGGGATTCGGTGACGGCGGATCGCGGCCGGGTCAGCGGCTCGGGGCGCGCAGGACGACCTGCTCGTAGGCACGCCCGGTGATTGTCTGCCGGGGTGTAGGGCCGGTGCCCAGGACCTGGCGGGCCAGCGGGCAGATCCTGGTGACGACCGTCCGGCCGGTGCCCGGCACCGGCCGGGTCTGAAGAAAGCCTGCGTCGCGCAGGGTGTCCAGCGACGCCGCGACGTCGTCGCGGCTCAGGCCCAGCGCGGCGGCGCAGGCGTCGACGTCCACGGTGTCGGCGCCGCGGTCGACGTCGGCCACGACCGCGGACAGGACGGGCCGGTGCTGGGTGTGCCAGCGGGTGTTCATGGTGTCCATGATCGGTACAACGCCGCTGGCGCGATGGCGACACTTCCCGGCGTGGTGGCGGCGCCGGGTGTGGTGACGTGGGGCCGGCGGGATTCGAACCCGCACTGACGCGGTTTTAAGCCACGTGCCTCTGCCGTTGGGCTACGGCCCCGCAGTACCAGGCTGCCCACACATTCTCCTGCCGGAGCCCCCGCTCGGGGCGGCAGCGGAACTGCCAGCCGGGGGTCTCTGTGTCGCCGACGCGGGCCGGTCCTCGTCCGGGCGCCTGTCCCACACGTTGCTCGTCACGGCCGTTTCGTGATGCGGCAGCGTCGCGCGCACCGCCCGCCTAACGCTCGAGCAGCGTGAATGAATTGCAACGGTTTCAGCCGTTATGTGGCCACTTACCGTAGGGTAGCTATCCCGCATTGTGACACAGCATCGACCATCATCAGCGTTTATGGAGGCTGTGATGTCGTTGACCCGCAAGGAACCGGCAGATCCAGGCAAACCGGACCGGGAAAGATCGGACCAGCGCCGATACCGGATCGGCAGGGCGGACGTCGATCGCCAGGCGATCATGGCGGCGGTCCGGCAGGTGGCGCTCGACGTCGACGACGGCGTGCACGCCTGCTTCGCCGAGGACCTCCTCGACCCCGACGGGCTGTTGCCAAGGGATTACCCAGTGGCGTGTTTCGAGCCGTGCAGTGCGCTGCTGGCTGCCTCGCCCGGCGGCGCGCCGCGGGAGGTGCAGGTCGAGTCGGCGATCGCGCTGGGTCTGCGCCGCTGGCAGGGCAGCGGTGTGCTGGGCCGGGTGGGCGGGTGGCTGCTGCGGCGTGCCGCCCGCGGTCTGGAGCTGCTCACCCCGGACGGCAGCATGTTCTCGCGTGGTGAACTCGCCCTGCCGCCGCGGTGGATCTCCGAGGCGATGTCGGTGCGGCGGGTGCTCGTGCTGTACGGCCCCTGGGTCGGGGTCCGGCCGCCGCAGGGCTGCACCGACGACGGCCAGTACACCGCCCGGGCCCGCCGCGACGAGCTACGCCAGGCCCAGCGCAAGGGCATGGTCGCCGCCGGTGTGATCGCTTTCGCCGGCCGTCCGTGACGCCGCGGGTCCGCTGCGGGGCGGCACGGACCAGGAAACGTAGCGAAATGCGCTTCTGCGAAGCTGCGGCGGGGTTGACTGTTCGCATCGGCGATCGCTATCGGTGATGCCCACGCGGCCGCCGCGGTCCCGCCTCGTGCGTTACGGTTCTCCCCGCGTGCGGGCGGGGCCGTCACACCGCCACGGCGATCCGGCCGGGGCCGGTGACGGCCCCGCGGAGCGTGGCCAAAGCCTTGATCTCCAGCTGGCGGATGCGTTCGCGGGACAACCCCAACTGCCGGGCCGTCTCGGCCAGGCTCAGCGGCTCGGCCTGGTCCAGGCCGTAGCGCAGCCGGATCAGCCGCGCGGACCTGGCATCCAGCCGGGCCAGCAGACCGCGCACGCTCTGCCGCTCGGCGGCGGCCTGCAGGATGTCCTCCGGGCTGGGCGCCTGATCTCCAGAGACGAAGTCGCCGAACGGCGCGCTGTCGGCATCCTGCCCGACCGGCGCGTCCAGGGACGTCACCGGCGCCGCCCACCGCCGCAGGTCCTCGATCCGGTCGGCGGTCATACCGAGCGTGTCGGCGACCTGGACGGCGGTGGGCTGCTCGCCGAGCACGGCGATCAGCTGCTGCTCGGCGCGGCGCACGCGGCTGATCTCCTCCTGCAGCCCGGCGGGTCGGCGGATCAGGTGCTGGTGGCCGTCCAGGGACCGGCTGACCGCCTGGCGGATCCACCAGGTGGCGTAGGTGGAGAACTTGTGGCCGCGGCGGAAGTCGAACTTCTCCACCGCGTGGACGAGGCCGAGGTTGCCCTCGCCGATCAGGTCGCCCATGTCGACCCCGGTGCGCCGGTAGCGGCGCACCACCGACACCACCAGGCGCAGGTTGGCCTGCACGAACCGCGCCTTGGCCGCGCGTCCCTCGGCGATCACCTGGTCCAGCTCCGCCAGGCTGACACCGGCGGGGACCTGGTCCTGCTCGATCAGCCACGCGGCGTACAGGCCGGCCTCGATCCACTTGGCCAGCTCCACCTCCTCGACGGCGGTCAGCAGCGGCGTCTTGGAGATCTCGCCGAGATACATGCCGACCAGGTCGCGTTCGCCGAACCCCGCGTCGAGACGACGTCCCGGTCTGGCGCTGCTGCGCATCCGCGTGTCCCCTGACTAGACGGTGGCCGCGGCGCGGTCGGCGGGTGCGGTGGCGTTCAGGCGGCGTAGCTCGGCGACCTCGCCGGTCAGCGCCTCCACCCGCTTGTTCAGCGCCTGCATATAGGCCAGGAACACCTCCAGGCCGCTGACCGACCCGAACACCAGCTCCCCGCCCCCGGCGGTGCCGTCCGGCCTGTCCATGTGACCCCCTATCCCGACGAACAGGTTCCCCGCTCCCATCGATGCGGGTGCCACATATTGCCTGCCTGCCGCGCCACCGGACACCCCTCGGGCAGCCCGATCTGCTCCGAGACGCAGGGATTGGCGCACGTTTGTACAGTTCTCAAGCCAATAATACGATTTCGCACGAAGTGGCGTTGGTCACATGGCGACTCGTGCGGAGCCGGGAAGTGGGGCGGGCGGGACTTGAACCCGCGACCGAGGGATTATGAGTCCCCTGCTCTGACCCGCTGAGCTACCGCCCCGCAACGTGCCGCACGAGCGTACCGGCGCGTGCCGTTGAGCGGCACGCCACCTACACGCGGCAGAGGTGGTGCGCGATGGCCGCCGGCGGCGGCGTCCCACCCCCGATGGCCGCCGGCGGCGGCGTCCTTCGGGG
>NZ_JBFAOU010000321.1:0-4662 GCF_040675365.1 Catellatospora sp. NPDC049609
CTGTTCATCACCACGCTGCGCCAAGACCCAAAAGCGGCTGCGCCGGCCTGACCCTCTACAAGGTCATCGGCGAGATCCAGCTACTCCTCGCCACCTGGGCCGGCGCCTGCCCCACCTGCCGACGAAAGATCAGAACCGTCCGCCGCAAACGCCGACCACCGACCTAACAAAGCACTACTAGTCGTGAGTCCGCGCGCGCGCAGCTCACCAAGAAACGGATGGTAGATCGAACCCAGGTGTCCGCCGAATGCCCTGGATCCGCCCTGGAATCGAGCGAGAAGCTCGACCCTATCCTCCATCGCCTCGTCATCGAGGCTGGAAAATAAAATAAGATACTTCGAGCAAACCATAAGTTCCCACCATGATGCATCAGCGGGACTGGTATAGCAGGCAAACGTCGCCGAAAGAAACGCCGCCTTGGCGTGCCAGGAACAGTCACGATCGCACGTACATACTCGAGAAAACCACGCGAGCGTATCTTCGGCGATCTCGCGATGCAGGTCACTTCCCATGTATGCGTAGTACGGCTCAAGTTGACGCGTCAAGACTATCCTTAGTCTGATTTCGACAATGGCTCCGCACGCGGAAGTCCGGAACAGCACTATAAGACGACGGGGTAGCCGCCGCCGGTCCTGCGGCCACACGCAAGTGGTCCAGAAATTTTGATTAGGACGTCAGAATGGGAGCTAATCCCAAGGGCTTGATGACTAACCTACCGTATGCCGCCATGCGCGGCTCCTAGCGTATCGTCGATTGGCATATGATGCGACTGCCGGCCTAATCTATACGGGATCTATACCAGCTGGCTGCCGAGGCGCCGATCCATCCGCTGAGGCTGCCCAGGCTCGCAGCGAAGAAATCGCGCGCAGCGCGAATACTGTGGTGATGTGCGGCGAGCCAAAGTACACAGGGAATCGGCCCATCCGATAGTAGCTGCAGGCCGGCCACGAACCGTCCGGACGTTGCCAGCCGGCCAGTGTCTCGGCGAGTTCCCGTTGGCCGTCCTCGATCTTGAGGTTACTCCTCGCGATCATGAGTAATGCGAGCCGTAGGCTATCGCCGGACGCCGCGACATCGATCGAATACTTATGCGTCAAAGCCCGGCGAAGCGGTTCCTCCAAAGCACGTGCGTACCGGGTGGATTGTCCGCAAAGCCTCGATGCCGCGTGCAGGAACGCCTCAGGCGAGGGGTAGTAGCGGGTGCCTACGAGATAACGCCCGGAGGCCAAGTGGTTACGGACGTAGTTCAGCGTGCGCGTCACTACATAGTCATCGAAGCTGTTCAGCTGCGCCCCCACCAGTCCTACCGTGTATAGCGCGTTCGCGCAGGCGACGGCGTCGTGCTTGCGCCCGCGAGGCAGTGCTCCCGGCTCAGCCCCGTCCTCCCAATAAACCATCATCACCCCTGACTGAATACCGCCTTCATCGAGATCGGGGCTCTGCGCACCTGCCATCTGGACTGCCGAACGGGTCAGCTCCGCCACGGTGCGATGAAGGTCCTGCGCGGGCAGGTACCCGCGCTTCCATAGCCCGTTGATGGCCAGAGCCGTGCAGTCCGTGTCTGCGGCAAAGGCGTGGACGCGCGGGAAGAATCGAAACCTTGATCGCCATCGGCAGTCCTCGACCGATCTGGCTAAATTCTGGATGAGTTGCTGCTCATTTGGATGGCCGGACAACGGGAGATGAGTAAGCGCCAACATTGCGGAAAAGCCCTCGTCGCCCAAGTCAAATCCGATGTCCTTGCCGTAGCTCTGACGAATGAAGTCTCGTACATGCGACGTTGGGAGAAGGTCCTTGAATGCGAAATCGCGAGCGATGCTTGCAGTCGGCATACCACCCTCGAGGTGGTTGCCCACCATGAATCCTTGGCCTAACTCGATTGGTCGTGCAACTGCGCCCACTGACGTCGACCTCATCCCCACCTACCAGAACCTTTCACAAGAGCATCCAATTGGGCCGCGATGAAAGCCGCGGGTGCGCCCGCGTTCGCTAATTTGAACCACCTTCCGAGGTATATGACAGATGCTTGATGGCTCAATTGCTAAGCGAAGGGCTGCGACTTCGCTAAGCCAGCGGCATGTGTACCGCATCGCGAGACAGTCACCGCGAGAGCCGAAGCACTCTTTCGGTATTCGGCTACGTTTCCCGTACCACTACGAAGTCGGCGAACGCGACGAAGTGCTGCCGTACCGTGTCCGGCATGGGTATCTCGTCGAGCGCGTCGAGCGCGGCGGCGTACTGGTGCCTCGCCTCGTTCTGTGCCCAGGCGCGGCCGCCGGCCTGTTCGATCAGGTCCGCACGCACATCCAGGTGTTCCTCGTCCTCGTCCGTCAAGTCTTTCGAGTCGGCCAGCAGCTGGGCGAGTCGACGCGAGGCGGTGCCGCCGTCGGCAAGGGCGGCGGCCACCGGAAGTGACTTCTTGTGGCGACGCAGGTCGCTGCGGTGAGGTTTGCCGGTGGCCTCGGGGGCGCCCCAGATGCCGAGCAGGTCGTCTACGCTCTGGAAGGCCAGCCCGACGTGATGGCCATAACGTCCCAGCGCTTCGGACGTCTTGGCGTCAGCGCCAGCAAGGACCGCACCGATCGTACAGGCTCCCGCGAGAAGCGCGGCGGTCTTGTTGCCCTCCATCTCCAGGCATTCCTCGACCGTTACGTGCTCGCGGAGTTCGAAGGTGAGGTCTTGGGCTTGGCCGTCGATCAGTCGTCGGGTGGCGGAGGTGATGACGTTGACCGCCCGGATCGCGTCGCTGGCAGAGACTTGCGTGGTCTGCGGGGCCTCCAGCAGCACCTCGATACCGAGCGCAAGCAGCGCGTCACCGACCAGGACGGCCTGCGCTACGCCAAAGACGGCCCAGGCGGTGGCACGGTGGCGGCGAAACTCATCACCGTCCATCACATCGTCGTGTAGTAACGAAAAGTTGTGTACGAGTTCCACGGCCACACCGCCGGGCACTCCCGCGGATGCATCACCGCCCACGGCTTCGGCGGACAGCAGCGCCAGAGCCGGACGCACCGCCTTTCCTCCGGCTGCCCTAGCTGGCCTGCCGTCGCGGTCGATCCAGCCGAGATGGTACGCGGCAATGGTGTCCATGGGTGCGGCCAGACGACCCACCGCCTGGCGCAGCAGCGGAGTACACATGGTCCGGCCCTGGTCCAGCAGGGCCGACACGGATCGAGTGGTGTTGTCGGACGGGTTCAAAATAGATTGTTTCACTGATCGATTCGTTTCTCGTTAAGTGCGTGAGTTCGTGCTGGCATACCGGATCCGGCCGCGAATCCACTGCAGACGCACATCTTCCCCTTGAGCCCACAGCAAAGGCTTGCCAACAAAATGCGCTCAACATTCATTACTTTGGTCTGGCTCGAGCAGCTCATCCCGGCTACGCGCCAGTTCGCGAGGCAGCGCGAAGAGCTGGGTCTCGACGGCGCTACGCACGATCTCGACATCGGCAAAGCCTCGAGTCGCCAGCCACGACAGCACGGCATCGACGAGTACATCCGGTACGGACGCACCACTGGTAACCCCAACGGTGAATACATCCTGGAGCCACGCTTCGTCGATCCCTTCAGCGCTGTCAACAAGATGAGCCGCACGGGCGCGATAGTCCAGAGCGACCTCGACCAGCCGCACAGAGTTGGAAGAGTTGCTTGAGCCGACTACGATCAACAGGTCGCATCGGGGGGCGATCTTCTTGACCGCCTCCTGGCGGTTCTGGGTGGCGTAGCAGATGTCGTCGCTGGGCGGTCCCACCAAGGCGGGAAACCGCTCCCGGAGCCGCTCGACGGTAGCGGCGGTCTCTTCGGCCGACAAGGTGGTCTGCGAGAGCCAGGCAACCCTGTTCTCGTCACGAACCTGGACGTCGAGTACGTCGCCCGGCCCATCGACAAGATGAGTGCGCTCGGGCGCCTGACCCAAAGTGCCAAGAACCTCCTCGTGCCCCTGATGGCCGATCAAGAGGATGTCGTAACTGTCCTCGGCAAAACGTACGGCTTCCCGATGAACCTTCGTGACCAGCGGGCACGTCGCATCGATGGTGGCAAGTCGGCGATCTTTGGCCTCTCCGTGGACCGCGGGAGCGACACCGTGAGCCGACAGGACGACGATCGAACCTTCGGGGACCTCGCTCAGCTCATCGACGAAGACCGCACCTTTGAGTTGCAAGGTCCGCACCACGTACGTGTTGTGGACAATCTGTCTGCGGACATAAACCGGCGCCCCGTACTGCTCCAGGGCCTTCTCCACTGTATTAACAGCGCGATCAACACCCGCGCAGAAACCGCGAGGGGCGGCAAGCAGCACCCGACGTTGAGGAATTGCACCTTCAAGCAACGCATCCATGAACTAATATCTCCGGCTCAATTCCGGAACAAGCTGTTCAGATAGACCACGTAAGTACTTCGGCTCTTAGAACCTTTAGGTTCCAAGGTCACGGCGTTGTGATCATCCTGCAATCTTCCTTTCATGGCCGCGGAGCGGCAATCGGTCAACCCTCGGTTGCGGGGTGTGACCGTTCTTCGCGTGAGCCCCAGTGGAGCGTTGGGTGCCGCGCCGTGGCGACGGCTAGCCCCGCTCTTTCATGAGCGTCGGTCCGCATAGCCGATCATGAAAGCGAAAGTGCCTCCGATCTGGAACGATAGGACTTGTCGAGGGTCCACAACCGTT
>NZ_JBFAOU010000322.1:0-4640 GCF_040675365.1 Catellatospora sp. NPDC049609
TGGGGAGAACCGGTGTCCAACCGGGGAGAACTCACGTCCGCCAGCGCGTGGGCCTTCATGTCCGCCAGCGGGGACCGCTACAAGACCGTTGACACCTACCTGAGGATGCGCCGCCGCCGCCCTGGAGGAGAGGCGGCGCCCGTGGCGGTTGTCGCCACGGCGTGAGCATCGTGCCGCATCCCAGCCTGAGACCGGTGCTGGAGACCGAGCTGATCGCTCGAGAGGTGTAGTCGGCCGGGGAACGGCTCACTGCGTTTCTGCACACGGCAGAGGTCACTGCTTCGGCCTCAGGATCGCCAACCCATACAACTTGGACGTTTTTCACTTCGAAGCAGCCGTACACGCTGCGGCGGTGGAAGTCTGGCCCGCAGCCGGCATGGTCAGGCCGGCGCAGGCTCATTGCCCGTCGTAAGCACGCCGTGCCCGCTCCACCTCTCCGAGGCGGGCGTCGGCCCAGGTGGCCAGGTGCGCGAAGAGCGGGCCGAGGCTGGCACCCAGCTCGGTGATCTCGTACTCGACTCGGGGCGGCACCTCGGCGTGGTAGGTGCGTGCGACGAGCCCGTCGCGTTCGAGCTGGCGCAGTCGCTGCGTGAGCACCTTTGGCGTGATGCTGGTCAGCCGCCGCTCCAGCTCCACGAAACGCTGCCGACCGTGCTCATGGAGAACCCACAGGATGGGCGTGGTCCAACGACTGAACACGATATCGACGACCGGCGCGACCGGACACGCCAGCTCGGGGTCCGTCGACCGCACCATGTGGCCTCCCTCACCTATCCAATACTATCCTCTAGGTACCTACTATATCCACGCTACTAACGTCTTCTCCAGCCGCGCGAACGACGCGGTCGAACTGGAGACACAGACATGTTTGTCGTGACAGGTGCCACCGGGAACGTCGGCCGAACGCTGTCGTCGATCCTCGCGAACTCGGGTGCCGCGGTGACGGCGGTGTCCCGTGGACGACGCCCGGTCGCCGTACCGGACGGGGTTCGTCACCACCGCGCGGACCTCGAGCGGCCGGAGAGCCTGCGCCCTGCGCTCGCCGGGGCCGAAGCGCTGTTCCTGCTCGTGGAGGGCGCCGGGGCGAACCTCGACATGGCCGAAATCCTGCGGGTCGTCACAGCCGCCGGCGTGAAGCGCATCGTGCTGCAGTCCTCGCAGGCGGTCGCCACGCGGCCGGGGGCGGCGTCGCACGCGCCGCTGCACACCATCGAGGACCTCGTGCGCCGGTCCGGCCTGGGCTGGACGATCCTGCGCCCCGGCGGCTTCGCCTCCAACGCCTTCGCGTGGGCCGAACCGGTCCGAGCCGGACGGACGGTGGCCGCACCGTTCGGCGACGTCGGCCTGCCTGTGGTCGACCCGGACGACATCGCCGAGGTGGCCGCCGTCGCCCTCCGCGACGGCGCGCACGACGGCCGCACGTACGAGCTCACCGGCCCGGTGCTGAGCACGCCACGCGAACGGGTCGCCGATCTCGCCGCCGCGCTCGGCGAGCCGATCGGCTTCGTCGAGCAGACGCCCGAGGAGGCCCGCGAACAGATGCTGCGGTTCATGCCACCGCCGGTGGTCGAGGGCACGCTGGCGATCCTCGGCGCGCCGACCGACCGGGAGCAGCAGATCAGCCCGGACGTGGCGGAGGTCCTGGGCCGACCGCCGCGCCCCTTCGCCGCCTGGGCCGCGCGCAACATCGACGCCTTCCGCTGACGCGGCGCGCCGCTGGAACGCCCCGCCGACCGATGACCGGCCCGCCTTGATCGGCTGACCGGTCATCGGGACGCTCAGCGGAGAAGGAAGGCGCAACTCGCGACCGCGCACTCGGTCCGGCGGACGTGTACCCGGGTGAGCGCGGCATCCGGTGTCTGGAAATAGCAGTGCGGCCAACCGTTCGGGCAAGAATGCAACTTGCAGAATCCGTGCGGTGGACTGCGCCGGCACATACGTGAAAATATGTTTTGTTGAGGGCGGCGCCGCAGGTGGTGACCGCGTCGAGCCGCTTTCTGGCAGACCGCCAAGGCGCTTTGTGAGCGCCGCGAAGCATCGTTTCCGGGGCGGCACAGTGATGCTTGCCGGGTTGGGCGCATGCCGTAACGGCGGGTTTTCATGGGAGCGCATCCACGTTAACACGGTATCGATTTCGTATTTATGGATCCCGATGCGCGGGGTCCGCCCTGGCATCGTCTCAGGGCTCCTTCCTCCTCCTGGAGAGAACATGTACGTCGAAGATCCCCCACCCGACCACCGTCGGATCCGGCGCGTGCGCCGACGCCGGCTCGCCGTCGGTACGACCCTCGCCGTGGCGCTGGCCTTCCTCGGCTTCAGCCCGCTGCCCTCGGCGGCGTCGGGTGCCGGCGCCGGTCCGCTGCCGGTCCAGTTCAAGCTCACCGACAACAACGGGGCGTGGTACGACACCGGCCTCACCCTGTTCGGCACCAAGTCACTCGGTGTCGCGGTGCTGCCCCGGACCGGCCTGAGCTCGCTGCCACTGGACGTGAACGGCCTGCTCAACAACACCGGCGCGGCGGCCCTGCTGCAGAACCTGCCGCTGGGCACCCTGCTGGGCACCCTGCCCGGCGGCACCAACCCGCTGATCAATCTGGACCAGCTCACCGACGCGGTGAACCTGTCCGGCGGCCTGCTCGGCTTCCTCAACCCGAACGTCCAGAAGGCCAAGCAGGACATCAACGCCCTGGTCACCCAACTGCAGAACGCCCCGGCGGGAGTCCCGATCAACCTGGGCACCCTGCCGGTCGGCGTGGACCTGATGAACCAGCTGGCAGCGCTGCAGGCATTGTCGTCGCCCAACCTGAGCCTGTCGCCGATCGCCCAGTTCCACGTCGGCGCACCGGAGGCCGCGTCGACGCACACCGTGACAAGCCTGATCTACCCGTACGGGTCGCAGCCGATCGACCAGACGAGCGCGTTCGCCGGTGACGTGAGCAAGCAGCTCACCGAACCCGGCCTCTACGCCTGGGCGTGCAAGGTGCACCCGTACATGCTGGGTGCGGTGGTCGTCGACGACCCGCTGACTCCCGGGCTCGACTTCGGCAAGAAGCTCGTCGTCAACGCCCGGGGCGGCAACCTGGTGGTGCCGAGCAACGCCAACATCATCCAGCAGCTGGTGCAGAAGTTCTTCCGGATCACCTCACCCGGGAACTGGCAGACCTTCAGCAACACGGTCTCCAACCGCTGGGACCCCGTGTACCCGCCCGCGCCGATCCTGATGTACGACGCGGCGGAGACTCCGGTGCTCATCCCGAGCCTGGATGCCTACTACCAGTCGCTGTTCACCGAGGGTGTCGACCTGCCCGCGCTGACGCAACGCCCGGCCGTGCCGGGTGTCGGCGAGGTGTGGATCGACGCGCAGATGGCGATGACCGCGGGCAAGACCAAGCCCGGCGTCGCGACGAAGATCGACGTCCAGAACTGGACGATCGCGCGGACCGTGGCCCTGCCGCAGATCAACATGAACAATCCGCACAACATGTGGACGGACCGCAACGGCAACTTCATCTACCAGACCGAGTGGTTCTCCGACCGGCTCACCGTGTTCGACCGGCGCACCGGCGCGCTCGTGCGGACCCTGCAGGTCGGTCCGGACCCGTCGCATGTGATGACCAGGGTCGACACCGACCAGCTGCACATCGCCATCAACGGCGGCAACCAGGTGGTGGAGGTGGCACCGGGCGGCACCGGCATCGACCGGCGGCTGATGACGCAGTACGCCGGGGAGAAGCCGGCGCATCCGCACGCGCACTGGATGAGTGCGGACGGCCGCAAGATGATCACGCCCAACGTCAACAACAACGACGCGGCGGTCTTCCAGGACCTCACCCAGACCAGCGGGGACCTGACCAAGGGGACCACCGGGCAGCTGCCCATCGCCACCAGCATGATGCCCGACAACTCGAAGGCGTACGTGGCCAACTTCCTCGGCCAGAGCGTCTCGTGCGTCTCGCTGGACGCGAACGCCTGCCGCAGCGACGCGGGCACACTGGTCAACAACAAGACCATTGACCTGTGGGGCACCTACGACCCGGTCAGCGGGGCCAGCTCGGGAGCGTTCGGCGGACTGCCGATCCAACTGCCGACCAGCCCCGACGGCCAGGCCGTGCTGGTCGCGAACACCCTCACCAGCAACATCGCGGTCATCGACCCGGACACGGACAAGGTCGTCAAGTACCTGCCGTGCGACTCGGGCTGCCACGGCATCAACTTCGGCGCCAAGCAGGGCGGCGGCTACTACGCCTACGTCTCCAGCAAGTTCGCCAACAGCGTGGCCGTCGTCGACGCCGATCCCAACGGCGACGGCAATCCGGCCGATGCCGCGATCGTGGGCAAGTTCGTTCTCGACCAGGCGCCCGGCACCGCCAACGACGACCCCGTGGTCGCCTACAACGGCATGGGCGGCCAGGGCGTCTTCGCCTACCCGATCGTCTACAACGGCTGGGTCCAGAATGCTCCGGCCGAGGTGGCAGGCCAGCTGACCTGCCGTCAGCTCAACCCCATCAACCCCGAAGCCTGCTGATGTCCCCAGCCGTTCGCCTGCCGGCGAACCCGGCGGGGGACAGCCGGGCTCAAGTGTTGTCCTACACATAGCTCGCGGCGTTCTTCGCCGCCATGTCGGTCACGGCCAGGAAAAC
>NZ_JBFAOU010000323.1:0-4635 GCF_040675365.1 Catellatospora sp. NPDC049609
CCACCGATGGATCCGAGTGTGTTTGCGCCGTTCCGGCGCGCTCCACACCTTCTACAACGCATAGCGTTAAGAAGGTGCCCTTCCTTGCGGGTCAGGCGGTGGCGGCGCCGGCGAACTGGGCCTCGTAGAGGCGGGCGTACGCGCCGCCGGAGGCGATCAGCTTGTCGTGCGAGCCGTGCTCGACGATGTCGCCGTGCTCCATCACCAGGATGACGTCGGCGTTGCGGATGGTGGACAGGCGGTGCGCGATGACGAAGCTGGTCCGGCCCGCGCGCAGCGAGTTGAGGGCCCGCTGGATCAGCGCCTCGGTGCGGGTGTCGACCGAGCTGGTCGCCTCGTCGAGGATGAGGATGCTCGGCTCGGCCAGGAACGCCCGCGCGATGGTGATGAGCTGGCGCTCACCGGTGCTGAGGTTGGTGCCGTCCTCGTCGAGCACCGTCTCGTACCCGTCGGGCAGGGTGCGCACGAACCGGTCGACGTGCGCCGCCTTGGCCGCCTCGACGATCTGCTCGCGGGTCGCGCCGTCGGCGCCGTACGCGATGTTGTCGGCGATGGTGCCGCCGAACAGCCACGTGTCCTGCAGCACCATGCCGGTCTTGGAGCGCAGCTCCTCCCGGTTGAGGCTGGCGATGTCGACGCCGTCGAGGGTGATCCGGCCGCCGTTGACCTCGTAGAACCGCATCAGCAGGTTGACCAGGGTGGTCTTGCCCGCGCCGGTGGGCCCGACGATGGCCACGGTGTGTCCGGGCTCGACGGTCAGCGACAGGTCGCTGATCAGCGGCTTGTCGTCGGTGTACGAGAACGCGACGTGCTCGAACCGGACCTCGCCGCGCACGGCGGGCAGGCGCGGCGCGTCCACCGGCTCCGGGCTCTGCTCGGCCGCGTCGAGCAGCTCGAACACCCGCTCGGCGGAGGCGACGCCGGACTGCACCAGGTTCGCCATCGCGGCGACCTGGCTCAACGGCTGGCTGAACTGGCGCGAGTACTGGATGAACGCCTGCACGTCGCCCAGTGACAGCGACCCGGACGCCACGCGCAGCGCGCCGACGACCGCGACCAGCACGTAGTTCAGGTTGCCGATGAAGAACATCGCGGGCTGGATCATGCCGGAGATGAACTGTGCCTTGAAGCTGGAGCCGTACAGCGACTCGTTGTGCTCGCGGAACGTCGCGGCCGCCTCGTCCTGCCGCCCGAACACCTTGACCAGCGAGTGCCCGGTGTACATCTCCTCGATGTGCGCGTTGAGCCGGCCGGTGGCGGCCCACTGCCCGATGAACTGCGGCTGCGCCTTCTTGCCGATGCGCATCGTCACCCACACCGACACCGGCACGGTGACCAGCGCGATCAGGGCGAGCAGCGGGGAGATCCAGAACATCATCGCCAGTACGCCGACGATGGTCAGCACCGAGTTCATCAGCTGGCTCAGCGACTGCTGCATGGTCTGCGCGACGTTGTCGATGTCGTTGGTGGCCCGGCTGAGCACCTCGCCGCGCTGCTGGCCGTCGAAGTAGCTCAGCGGCAGCCGGGACAGCTTGTGCTCCACCTGCTCGCGCAGCGTGAAGATCGCCCGCTGCACCACCGCGGTGATGATCCGGAACTGGAACAGCGAGAACGCCGACGCGGCCAGGTACACCACCAGTGCGAGCAGCAGCACGTTGCGCAGCGCGGTGAAGTCGACGCCCTGGCCGGGGTGCAGGTCCATCGCGGACATCATGTCGGCCAGGGTGTCGTTGCCGTCCGCGCGCACCGCCGCGACGGCCTGCTCCTTGGTCACGTCCGCCGGCATGCGGGCGCTGAAGATGCCGGTGAAGAGCACGTCGGTGGCGTGGCCGAGGATGCGCGGGCCGACCACGGACAGCCCGACCCCGGTGACGCCCAGCGCCACGGCCACCCAGATCATGGCGCGGTGCGGGCTGAGCAGGCGCAGCAGCCTGCGGCTGGACGCCTTGAAGTCGAGCACCTTGGCCTGCGGCGGCCCGGCCATCATCGCGCCGGGACCGAACCGCGGGCCGCTGTCGCGGCGCTGTGCGGGAGCCTGGGAACTCATGCCGCCTCCTCCTCGGTGAGCTGGGACAGCACGATCTCGCGGTACGTGGTGTTGCCGCTCATCAGTTCGCTGTGGGTGCCGGTGCCGACCACCTGGCCGTCGTCGAGGACGAGGATGCGGTCGGCGTCGCGGATGGTGTTGACGCGCTGGGCGACGATCACGACGGTCGCGTCGGCGGTCTCCCGGGACAGCTCCCGGCGCAGCGCGGCGTCGGTGGCGTAGTCCAGGGCCGAGAACGAGTCGTCGAACAGGTAGATCTCGGGCTTCGCGACCAGGGCGCGGGCGATGGCCAGGCGCTGGCGCTGGCCGCCGGAGACGTTGGTGCCGCCCTGCGCGATCGGGGCGTCCAGCCCCTCGGGCATCGCCTCGACGAACTCCTTCGCCTGGGCGATCTCCAGCGCGCGCCACAGCTCCTCGTCGGTGGCGTCGGCCTTGCCGTAGCGCAGGTTCGACGCGACGGTGCCGGAGAACAGGTACGGCTTCTGCGGCACGAACCCGATGGCGCGCGACAGCGCCTGCGGTGCGAGCTCGCGGACGTCGACGTCGTCGACCAGCACCCGGCCGCCGGTGGCGTCGAACAGCCGCGGCACCAGGTGCAGCAGCGTGGACTTGCCGCTGCCGGTGCTGCCGATGATGGCCGTGGTCTCGCCGGGCCGGGCGGTGAAGTCGATGTTGCGCAGCACCGGCTCCTCCGCGCCGGGGTAGCTGAACTCGACGTCGCGCAGCTCCAGGTGCCCGCGCAGGCCGGCCGGGACGACCGGCGCGGTCGGCGGGACGACGCTGGACTCGGTCTCGAGCACCTCCTCGATGCGCTCGGCGCACACCTCGGCCCGCGGGATCATCACGAACATGAAGGTGGCCATCATGACCGCCATCAGGATCTGCATCAGGTAGCTCAGGAACGCGGTCAGCTCGCCGATCTCCATGCCGCCGCTCTCGATCCGGTACGCGCCGAACCAGACCACGGCCACCGTCGACACGTTGATGATCAGCATGACGAACGGGAACATGCCCGCCATCAGCTTGCCGACCGCCAGCGACACGTTGGTCAGCTCGGTGTTGGCTCCGGCGAAGCGCTCCTGCTCACGGCGGTCGCGGACGAACGCGCGGATGACCCGGATGCCGGTGATCTGCTCGCGCATCACCCGGTTGACGTCGTCGATGTTGGTCTGCATGGCCCGGAACAGCGGGCGCATCCGCACCACGATCAGCCCGATGCCCAGGACCAGCGCCGGGAGCACCGCCAGCAGCAGCCCGGACAGCTGCACGTCCAGGCGCAGCGCCAGCACGATGCCGCCGACCATCATGATCGGCGCGGCGACCATCATGGTGAAGGTCATCAGGGCCAGCATCTGGACCTGCTGCACGTCGTTGGTGGTCCGCGTGATCAGCGACGGCGCGCCGAAGTGGCCGACCTCGCGGGCGGAGAAGGACTGCACCCGGTCGAAGATCGCGGCCCGGATGTCGCGGCCCAGCGCCGCCGCGGTCTGCGCGCCGTAGTAGACGGCGCCGATGGAGCAGAGGATCTGCACCACCGAGACGCCGAGCATGCCCGCACCCACGCGCAGGATGTATTCGGTGTCGCCGGTTACCACGCCGTGGTCGATGATGTCGGCGTTCAGCGTGGGCAGGTAGAGGTTGGCGATCGTCTGCACCAGTTGCAGCAGCACGACGAGCGCCAGTTGCCGCTTGTACGGCCGCAGCTGGCGGCGTACGAGTCTGATCAGCATGCGGGCTCTTTCTGGTTTTCGGGGGTGAGCACGCCGTCGAGCACGACGCCGACGATGTCCTCGGTGGGGAGGACCTGGTTGCGGTTGTTGACCAGGACCATGGAGATGAGCAGTGCGGCGACGGTCTCGGCGGGCAGCCGCAGCAGCCCCTCGTCCGGCTTGATCAGCTCGACGAAGGCCGCCGTGAGCTGCGCCAGCGTCTCGCCCGGGTCGAAGGCAGGCGCGGGGGCGTTGGTCACCACGGCGAGGCCGCTGCTGCGCAGCTGGACCATCAGCGGTGCGTTGTCGCGGAAGCGGCGGTTCAGGATCTGCACCGCCGTCCGCAGCCGGAACCTCAGATCGGGGTCGCCGGACACCGCTCTGATCGACTCGACGGTCGGGGCCGGGTCGAACGCGTGCGCGAGCGTGGCCGAGATCAGCGCGCCCTTGTCGGGGAAGACGCGGAAGATCGTCCCTTCGGCCACGCCGGCGCACTCGGCGATCCGTCGGGTGCTCACGTTCAGGCCCTCGTCCCGCAGCAGGGGCAGGGTCGCCGCGATGATCGCGGCGCGCCGGTCGTCGGGGGTGAGCGGGGACACCCGGCGCCGGGGGGAGGCGTCAGTCACGCGGAGGACTGTAAATGAGTGAGTACTCACTCCGCAACGCGATTTCCGCGGACTCGGTCGGCCGGCTTGCGGGCGTCGGCCGATCGGCCGAGTCACGGTCGGAGTCCCCGTGCGGACCGCAAGCGCCGCACGAACGAACCTCTGATCATGAGGTGAGGAGGAGCCGCTCCGGCGACAGGTGCGCCGGTGGCCGGCCGCAGCGGGCGCACCTCGACGCCGGGGGCGTGCATGTCGCACACGAAGTAGGTCAGGC
>NZ_JBFAOU010000324.1:0-4618 GCF_040675365.1 Catellatospora sp. NPDC049609
ATCCCGGTCGGCGAGGCGAGGCTGCTCCATACGCCGATGCTAAGTGAACGTTCAGTAACTTGTGCCGGTGAACATTGTCACTGGGGAACGCGTCAAGCCGACCAGGCCGTACCCGGCGTTGTTGACGACGACGTCGATGCGGCCGAACCGGCGCACGGCCGCGCCGGCCGCGTCGCGCAGCTGGTCCGGGCTGGTGACGTCGGCGGTCAGCGCCAGCAGGTCGGCCGGCTGCTGCGGGTATGCCCCGCGGACCGCTGCGGCGTCGCGGGCGGTGGCGACGACCTGGTGCCCGCGGGCGAGTGCCGCCCGGACGATCTCGGCGCCGAGCCCACGCGACGCACCGGTGACGAACCAGACGCTCATGCTGCTTCTCCTACAGATCTCGATCTCCGCGGCCGATCGGCCACGTCGAAGAAGCTAGGAGCTAGAGTCGGCTCTAGATCAAGCACGGATCGCGACGGTGTGACGGGAGTCGCCATGGATCTGAGCATCGGCGAGGTCGCCGAGCGCAGCGGGCTGAGCGTGCACGCGCTGCGGTTCTACGAGAAGGAAGGGCTGTTCGCCAACCCCGTGCGCCGGACGAGCACCGGTCGGCGGCTCTACCACGCCGAGGACGTGGAGTGGCTGGCGGTCTGCACGAAGCTGCGTTCCTCCGGGATGCCGCTGGCGGCGATCCGGCAGTACGTGGAGCTGGCCCGGCGGGGCGCGGGCAACGAGACGCAACGGCTGGACCTGCTGCGCGCGCACGAGGAGCAGGTCCTCGAAAAGATCCGGGAGCTCACCGAGTGTCTGGACGTGATCCGGCACAAGGTCGGCATCTACCAGGCGGCCGTCGAGCGCGGCGAGGCCGACCGGCTGTGGAACCCGTCCCACCCGGACGCGGCGGCCACGGGCGAGGGGTGTCACCGGCTCGCGGCGTGACTACGTAGGGTTCGGGCCATGCTTGAGTCCCAACGCGAAGCCGTGCCGCGCAACGACGGTGGCGAGCTCGACACCACGCTCGCCTTCCTGTCCTTCGCTCGATCGTGCGTGCTGAAGAAGGCCACGGGCCTGAGCGAGGAGCAGCTGCGGCGACGCCTGGTCGTCTCCGACACCACGCTGCTGGGCCTGGTGCAGCACCTGACCGACGCCGAACGGTTCTGGTTCGGCTACACGTTCGCCGGCGACCAGCGCTACGCCGACCTCGATTTCAGCATGGTGGTCGAGCCCGACCGGTCCCCGGATCAGATCCTCGACGGCTATCGGGCCGCGATCGCCGACAGCGACGCCCACATCCTCGCCGCCGCCGGCCCCGACGTCCGCACCGCGCAGCCGGTCGGTGACTCGCCCCGTACGCTTCGCTGGGTGCTCGCCCACATGACGGGCGAGACCGTCCGGCACGCCGGACACGCCGACATCCTGCGGGAACTCATCGACGGCGCCACCGGCCGGTAGGAGATCGCGGCTCGGGGCCGCGCCCCGGCCGGATCGTCGTCACACAGCCGCGGGCGGGACGGACTCTGTCCCGCCCGCGGCTGCGCTGATCAGCTCTGCCGGTGCTGGCCGTAGTAGGAGCCGAGCGCCTCACGGTAGGCCGGGTCCTCGTGACGCTCCGGGTCGTACTCCGGGGCGTCCTTGACCTGGTCTTTCGTGCAGTCGACGAAGACGCGCTCGTCGGCGAGGTCGATGTCCCTGATGACACCGGCCGGCAGCAGCACCTTGCTGCCGAAGATCCACGGGCCCGTGTCGACCACGACGTACCGCGAGCCGGCCTCGCCGGTCTGCTCGTCGATCTTGCCGATCGAGCCGTCGGTCGCCTCCACCCGGAACCCGACGATGTCCTTCTCCCCGCCCTCAGCGGTGGGCTTGTAGTCCACCATGTCCTGGTAGTTCCACGGATCCCACGGCGTCTGGTTCATCAGCGTCATGTCGGCCTCCTCGCTCGCGACTGTTACGCCGTCCGTCTACCCGCCATTCCGTCCGTCTACCCGTCCGGCACCACTCGGATTGCCCATACCCGGCAAACCGCTTCCCCGAGCCGAACGCGCCACCTGGCTGAATAGTGCCGCGAGAAGGCCGAGCGCGGCGCGGCACGTGCGGGTGGTGCGGCTGTCGCTTCAGCCGCTCCACCGCAGCCGCGCGGAACGCCGCCGGAGCGGCCTGACCCCCTCCCCCGCCGGCGCGCGCAGCACCACGGCCGCACCGGCCGCGGTGGTCAGTGCCAGCGTCAACCACAGCGCCGCAGGGCCGACCGCGAGCAGGCCGGTCAGGATCGCGGGCGCGACGGCCATGCCCAGCCCGGTGGAGAGCTGCCAGCGCACCAGCGCGCGCCCCACCAGCCGATCCGGTGTGCTCGCGATGACGAGCGCTGTCCCGCTGCCCGTGTAGAGGATCTCCCCGGCGGTGTACAGCACGCAGACCACCGCGACGAGCGCCGCACCGGCGTCGCCACCCACCCCGGCAGCCGCCCAGAACCCCAGGTAGGAGCCCGCGAGCACCACCCCCGAGGCGGCCAGGACCGATCTGCGGTGCCACCGGCCCAGCCAGACGACGAGCGGCACCTGCACCGCGATGACCAGCACGGTGTTACCCACGAACATCCCCGCCGACCAGACCGGCGACACGTCGAGCTGCGTCACCATCACCGCGGGCAGCGCCACCTCGAGCACGCTGAAGCACAGCGCGAAGGGCAGGTTGGCCCAGAGCAGCCCGGTCAGGTGCCCCACCCCGCCCCGCTCGCTCGGCGCCGCCGGGCGGTCCGGCTCCGCCACCCGCAGCCGCATCGAGGCGACGAGCAGCCCGGAGCCGAGGAAAGCCAACCCGGTCAGCGCGGCGAGCGCCCGCAGGACCCCGTCCCCGCCCGTCACCGCGACAGTGGCGATCAGCGCCCCGGCGCCGAGCCCCGCGTTGCGCACCGAACGCCCGGCGGCGAGCGCCGCATCCCGGCGGCGGCCGGTGGTGAGCGCGGCGACAAGGGCCGCGTGCGCGGCGGGCCAGGCCTGGCCGCCCAACCCCAGCAGCACCGACGCGGCGAGGAAGCCCGCCTGGCCGTCCCCGGCGAGCAGCACGCCGATCCCGGCCACCCGGACGAGCAGCGTCGCCGCGACCACGGCCGACCTCGCACCCCGGTCGATCCACCGTCCCGCGAGCGGCAGCACGACCAGGCCCGCGAGCAGCCCGACCGAGAGCGCCAGCCCCGCCGCACCGGCGCTCAGGCGGAGCACGACGATGCCGTAGAGCAGCAGGAACGGGCGGAGCAGGCCGCCGCCCACCGAGTCGATCACCAGGGCCAGCGCGTATCGCGGACCGCCACCGGCGAGCAGCAACGCCGCCCAGCCGAGCCGCTCATCCTTCTGCTTCGTCACGCCGACCACGGTCGCCGCCGCGTGGTCCCGGACCACGCCGGTTGACGATCCTCGTCAAGTGTCGCGGCCCGCCCCGGCAGGTGGTGTCACCATGGCGGCGTGGGACTGACGATCGACATCACCGGCGTACCGGATGAGCGGTTCATATTCTCTCCCTCACCGCTGGGTGAGCTGGCCGCGATGCTGCACGCGCTGGCGGAGCCCGCGCACCACCCGGCGCTGCACGGCTGGATCACCGCGACCGCCACGTCGCTCAAACCGGAGCTGAGCGACCGGCTGCTGGAGGCCGATCTCCTGTGGCGGTCGGCGCGGGCCGACTTCTTCGTGCCGGCCCGGCCCCGCGACACCCTCGCCGCCGAGCTCGACGACGTGGACCGGCTCGACGACGAGACCTATGTCGCGGCCGCTCTGATCACGACGAGTTGCGGCTCGAAGCCCCAGCACCGCCTGCGCTCACCGCTGGTCGACGCCGACGCCCGGCACCGGGCCCGGGAGCTGGCGCTGGCTCGCGGGCCGCGGCAGGCCGAGTTCGCCGACCAGCTCCTCGCCGACCCGCCGGGTGTACGCGCCTGGGTGCGCCGCCTCCTGGAGGACTGTGAGCAGGCCTTCTTCGCCGAGTCGTGGGCCCGGGTGCAGCATCAGCTCGCCGCGGACTCCCGGCACAAGGCGGACCTGCTGGCGCGGCACGGCCTCGACACGGTGCTCGCCGCGGTCTCCCCCGCGACGACCCGCTCCCCGGACGGACGCCGGATCCTCATCGACAAGCTGCAGGACAATGCGACCACCGCGCAGGGGCAGGGGGTCACCTTCACCCCGACCGCGTTCGGCCGGCCGCACCTGGTCGTCGTGCACGCGCCGGGCTGGCGGCCGGTCGTGCAGTATCCGACGGCCGAGGCTGGGCTGCCGCACCCCGTGCCGCTCGACCTGGTCCAGCGGCGGATCGACGCGCTCGCCCACCCGGTGCGGCGGCGGATCGCCCGCACGCTCGCCCGGGGCCCGCACACGACCGGGGAGATCGCCGAGGCGTGGCAGCTCAGCGCGCCCGAGGTCTCCCGCCATCTCGCCGTGCTCAAGCAGGCCAGGCTCACCACGGTGAGCAGGCGCGGGCGATACGTGCACCACCAGCTCGACCTGACGGTCTGCGCCCGCCTCGGCGCCGACTTCGTCGAGGCGATCCTGCGCTGACCGGGCCCCTTGGCCGCGGACGACGAGTCCCGGGTGGCGCAGCCACCCCGGGCGCCGGACGCGGGCCCCGGCGGCCAACCCCCCCGGGG
>NZ_JBFAOU010000325.1:0-4603 GCF_040675365.1 Catellatospora sp. NPDC049609
TGAGCCGCCCGCCCACCTGAGCAGAGCTCCGTCCGCCGTGCCGGACGGAGCCCGCTCGAAGCGGACCGCTAGCAGCAGTCGCCGGGGCCGCGCGGGTGGGTTACAGGGGTTCGAGCCAGATGTTGCGGAAGCGGGGGTTGGCGCCCGCGTCGCCGTGGTCCTGCAGGCGGATCGGGCCGGGTGCCGCGCTCTCGGCCGCGCCGCCGCCGGTCGAGCCGGCGATCGTCACGTCGTTGTGCACGACGAACCCGTTCCAGACGATCGTCACGCGGGCCTCGGCGATCCGGTTGCCCGAGCCGTCGAAGCGGGCCGCGCGGTACACGATGTCGTACGACTGCCAGGTCTCCGGCGCGGTGGCCGCGTTGCGGTCGGGCGCCTTGCGGCTGTAGATCGACCCGGCCTCGTCGTTGGCGAGCGTGGTGTCGCCGTACGAGTCGAGCACCTGCAGCTCGTAGCGGTCGCCCAGGTAGATGCCGCTGTTGCCGCGGGCCTGCCCGGTGACGTTGCTCGGGTAGGTCGGCTCCAGCCACTCCACGTGCAGCTTGAAGTCGCCGAAGGCCTGGCGGGTGCGGATGTCCCCGCCCAGCGACTCCATCGACCCGCCCGAGAACGGCCAGGTCGCGGTCGCGCCGCCGGTGGTCTGCCACAGCGCCACGTCGTCGCCGTCGAACAGCTGGATGCGCTGCCCGCTGCCGCTGACCGCCCAGCGCTGGCTGAGCACGCCCGCGGCCTGCCAGATGTGCAGCTGGGTGCCGTCGGCGGAGCTGCCCGACAGGGCGTCGAGCACCTTGCCCGACTGCGGGTTGAGCAGGGTGCCGTCGGCCTGCGGCTGCCAGACCTGCGACGCGGTGCCGTTGCAGGTCCACAGCTGCACCTTGGTGCCGTTGGCGGTGCCCGCGTTGTCGACGTCGAGGCACTTGCCCAGCACCCGGTACGTGGTGCCGACCCGGGACCAGCGCTGGGCGTTGCTGCCGTTGCAGGTCCACAGCTGGATCTTCGTGCCGTCGGCGGTCCCGGCGTTGTCGACGTCGACGCACTTGCCGCCGATGCCGACGATCGGCCCGGCGCCGCCGGCGACGGTCAGCGCGTCCAGGTTGACGTGCCCGACATCACCGGTGTCCACCTTGTACGCGATGGTGTTGGCGCCCGCGTTCAGCGCCACGCTCTCGGTGTGCACGGCCCAGGTGTCCCAGTTCGCGGTGGCGCCGAGGGTGATCTGCCGCAGCTTGGCGCCGTTGACGTACAGGCTGACCGTCTTCGGTCCGGCGGACGGGTTCGGCCCGTTGGAGTAGCGCAGGCCCGCCTGGTACACCCCGGCCGTGCCGGCGGTCACCGTGAACGTGGTGCTCGCGCCCACGCTGCCGTACCCGGCGACGAAACCGCTGCCGGTGTAGCCGGTGTGGTCGGTGGCGACGCCGGCGCTGCCGGCACGGGCGGCGTTCTCCGCCTGGTAGACGCCGTCGGACGGCGGCGGGGTCTGGCCCGGGATGGCGTTGAGCGTGTACCACGCCTCGGTGCTCCACAGCGACTGGCCGCTGGTCGAGGTGAACGGGCGCGGCGAGCGCACGTGCACCACCCGGCCCGCGAGCAGGCCCGGCACGGTGAGCGTGACCTTCTTGCCGTCGGCGGACAGGGTCGCGGCGCTGGGCGTCAGCGTCTGCTCGTCGATCTTCGGGCCGCCGTAGTCGGCGGTGGGCTGGTAGCGCCACTGCTTCACCTTGTACGACGACAGCAGGCTCGCCGCGGTGGCGGCCGACAGCGGCTGGGTGTACTCCAGCTCGAAGCCGGTGCCGGTGGCCCGCATGGCGAGGATGTCGAACACGGCGGTGCCGTTCGGGGTGAGCTTCTGCAGGCCGTAGGTCAGCTTGCCGGACTGGCCCCAGTTGCCGCCCGCGCCGAGCCCGCCGACGTAGATCGCGCCGTCCGGCCCGAGGTTGACCTCGGAGACGCCCGCCTCCAGGCCCTGCGTCATCCGGAACAGCGCGCCCTGGTACTCCCCGTTGACCTTCTCCAGGAAGGCCCGCTGCAGGCCGCCGTAGGTGACGTCGCCGATCACGAACTGCCCGGCGTACGGGCCGCTGGGCAGCAGCAGCGGGGTGCTGGGCGAGTTGGCGATCTCGTTCTGCGGCATCCACAGCACCGGCGGGGTCACCGCGGTGGCGTCGAACTGCCCGGCCGGGGTGGTGTAGTGGTTGAAGAACCGGCCCTGCTTGATGTGCAGCAGCTTGGACGCGGGCAGCCAGCCGCCCTGGTTGTCGGTGACGAAGACGCCGTTCTCCGGGCCCCAGCCGATGCCGTGCGGCGTACGCAGGCCACCGGCGAGGTAGGACACCGCACCGGTCGTCCGGTTCACCTTGATCGTGGTGCCGCGGTTGGCGGCGGGCTGCGGCACGGTGGTCGCGCCGCCGTAGTTGATGGACACGGACAGGTTCAGGTAGAAGAAACCGTCCTGGTACAGCAGGCCGAACGCGAACTCGTGGAAGTTGCCGCCGAAGGGCCAGGTCGCGATGGTGTTGTACTGGTCGGCCACCTCGTCGCCGTTGGTGTCCAGCAGCTGGGTGAGCCGCTGCTTCTCGGTGACGTAGACGACGCCGTCGACCACCTTGAGACCCATCGGCTCCTTGAGGTTGCCCGCGATCTTCTTGGTGGTCACGCCGCCCGGCCCGCCGGTCCCGCCGGTGCCGCCGAGGATGAACACCTCACCGGCCTGCGAGGTGCCGGACTGGTCGGTGCCGCCCCAGGTGCAGATGACCAGCCGCCCGTCGGGCAGCCAGTCCATGCCGGTCACCTTGGGCTGGAACGTGCCGGGGCGCAGGTTGGTCAGCGTGTAGCCGGGGTGTACGCCGCCCAGCGGCAGGCCGTCGCCGGGGGAGTCGGTCGCGCCCTCGCACTCCTTGCGGCCGGGGGCGGTCACCCGCACCACGCCCGCGTCGGTGCTCAGCACCGAGTTCGGCACCAGCGTGAACGCGCTCGCGCCCGGTGGGCGCCACTCCAGGGTGAGCTGCTGGCCGCCGGTGGCCTCGAAGAAGTTGACGTTCAGCGCGTGGTAGCCGGTGGTCAGGCTGACCGCGCCCTCCTTGGCGGTGGCGCCGTGCAGGCCGTCGTGATCGATCACCATCGCGCCGTCGATCTTCAGCTCGGAGCCGTCGTCGCTGGTCAGCCGGAAGACGTACGACCCGGCGGTGGTGATGTTGACGTTGCCGATCACCTGGGCGAGGAACCGGTCCTCGAACCCGAAGTCGGCGGCGGTGGTCCAGTTGACCGTCGGCATCAGCTTGTCGACGTTCGGGGTCTGTGCGGCCTTGAGCGTGCACAGCTCGTTCAGCGACACCTGCAGGTCGTAGACGCGCAGCGTGACGCCGGGCTCCTGGACGGGTATGGCGGCGGCGGGGGCCGCCCAGACGCCGCCGGCCAGGGTCAGGGCCAGCGATGCGAGGACGGGACCGCGCAGGCGGCGTAGCAGTCGACTGCCCATCGTTCCTCCCGGGGGTAGGGGGTGTCCGACGGGGTTGCCGCAGGCGGAGGTGCCCGCGCGGTGACCGTCGGGTCCGTGCGCGGGTGGTCATCGACGCCGACGATTAACGCACCCGAAACATCGGCGGATCGGAACATTAGACCCTTTCAATCGCGGAGTCCATATCTTCTGATCAACGATGCAAAAGTTGTTGCCGTGCCTACGAAAGTCGTCGATCGCGGTAGCGCGCCGCGGCCTCGTACGTCGCCTGGTGCACGGCTCTGGCCAGCCGTGATCCCCACTCCGAGCGTGGTCCGGCGAACGCCACCGGCGCGCCCGCCTGCCGGGCCGCGACGCACACCGCGTCGGTCGGCGTACCCGAGGCGTCGAAGCCCGTGTCGCGCAACGCCTGCACCTTCGCCTCGGTCGCCGTCGCGACGGCGTTGACCAGCGCCGCGTCCGACAGTGCCACCGGGACGGCGACGACGATGTTGATGGTGCCGGGGACCAGCGCCGACCGCGGCGCGGCCACCGGATCCGCGGCCCAGCCGCACACGCCGATCCCGGCGGTCACCACCGCCTCGGCCCCGCCGTCCCCGGCGAACGCGCCTTCGGCCACCCGGGCCGCCGTCATCAGGCCCACGCCCGGCCCGCCCAGCCCGTGGTCGCGGGCGATCTCCGCCAGGTGCCGGTCCGGATCCATCCGGGTGTATCCGTGCCCGACCTGCGCGTTCAGCACCCACTCCCGCTCGCCGAGCCCGCCGCCGAGCACCGCGCTGGAGATCATGCGCCAGCCCGGCCCGGCCCGCCACAGCAGCGCGGGCAGCGCGCCGTCCGCGTCCCCGTGGCGGATCAGGGCAGGCCGTAGCAGGGACGCGTCGGAGTGGGGCAGCGCAGGCACACGGGACCCTAACCCGTGCGCCGCTCCCGACCACGACGGGCAGCCGATCCCCGCTCGCGCTGGACCGGCACGCCGGCACCCCCGCCGTCGTCGCCCGGCCCTTGATCGTCCGACTTGCCTGGCACCTGTGCGTATCTTGGCCGCTCTTTCGCCCTTTTGGCCTGGTAGTTGCCGAACAGGGCGATGCGCTGCGCCGCCCAGGCCAGGTCGCGGTAGTCGGCGCAGACCACGGCCGCGGCGTTGCCGCC
>NZ_JBFAOU010000326.1:0-4525 GCF_040675365.1 Catellatospora sp. NPDC049609
CGCTGGCACCGGAACACGTGAACGGATAGCACGCAGCACGTGCCGGCTCAGAGACCGGCAACCAACCCGGCGAACCTTCCCGGTCAAAGCACTAGATTGTTTCCCGCGGTCGCAAGATCGGGCATCCGCCCGTTCCGGGCCAGGCCCATGTTCAGCCTCGACGGGCACGGCGACCGTCATGGAGCTCGCTGCGCGGCTGCTCCAGGTACACGCGGCAGGTGTCGTCTCGGACATCCAGCTGATCCGCGCCGCTCACAGCCACCCGCGTTCGCGCGCCATCGCCGTGGCCTCGGTGCGGTTGCGGGCGCCCAACTTCGCGATCGCCGACGAGAGGTAGTTGCGCACAGTGCCCTCGGCGAGGTGCAGGCGGGCGGCGATCTCAGCGTTCGGACTACCGTCGGCGGCGTTGCGCAGCACGTCCCGTTCGCGCTCGGTGAGCGGGTCATCCCCGTCCCATGCCGCCATGGCGAGCTCAGGTGCGATCACCCGCTGGCCGCTGTGCACCCGCCGCAGCGTGTCGACGAGCTGCTCGACAGGGGCGTCCTTCAGCACGTAGCCGGCAACGCCGGCGTCGAGCGCGCGGCGCAGGTAACCGCTGCGCGCGAATGTCGTGACGATAACGACGCGGGTCCGAGCGCCACGCCGCGCCAGCTCGGCGGCCACGTCAAGCCCACTGCGGCGCGGCATCTCGATATCGGTGAGCAGCACGTCGGGCTGGTAGTCCATCGCGGCGGCAAGCGCCTCGTCGCCGTCTGCCGCGGTCGCCACGACCTCGATGTCGGGTTCGAGGGCGAGCAGAGACGCGAATGCCCCGAGCACCATGGCTTGGTCTTCGGCCAGCACGGTCCGGATCGTCATGTTACTGACCTACCGTTTCACTACTTGGGGTCGTGCCGCCACCCCCTGCGCGGCACCCTGATCGTAAGCGTGGTGCCGCGGTCCATGCGACGGGCGACGTGCCCTCCGAGTGCGGTGATGCGTTCGCGCATGCCTGACAACCCCGCTCCGTCGGGTGCCCCGGTACCGCGTCCGTCGTCGGCCACGGTCAGGCACACCTCATCGCCGGCCGTGATGATCCCGATTCTGCACGCGCGCGCGTCGGCGTGGCGCACGACGTTCGTGACGGCCTCTCGCACGGCCAGCGCGACCGCGGCCTCGACCGCGGGTGACATTGAGAGGTTGGTGTCGGTGTGCACAAGCAATTCAACGCCCGCGGCGGTCAACACATCGCGCGCGATGTCGATCTCGCTGTCCAGCGCGTAGTGGCGCCATCCGCTGACGGCTGCGCGGACCTCGGCCAGCGCATCGCGGGCGAGTTGCTCGATGTCGGCTGCCTCGGCGGCGGCACGTGCCGGGTCGGACGGTGCGACCTTCCGGATCAGCTGCGCACGCACGACGACGCCAGTGAGCGTATGGCCGAGCAGGTCGTGGAGGTCACGGGCGATCCGCTCGCGTTCACCTAGGGTGGCCAGCCGCTCGATCCGGACGTTGTCTATGCGCAGGCGAGCTGATTCGCGCAGGTTATCGACATCGGTGATTGCCGAACTGCCGATGAGCCACACCAGCACGATCGGCGCCGCGGTCGTGGCGAGCCGGAACGGCATCGGGATCGGCGACGCCGACCCGAGCATCAGCAGGAGCACGGTCAACCCGATAAACCAGCGGTGAGCCGTTCTGCGTGGCGCGGCGCTGGCGACGAATCCGGCGGCATAGACCATGAACACCGTTGCGGCAGTGTTGAACCAGACGGTCGCAACGCCGAGCAACGTCAACAGCACCGCGACAACCATGGTGGTCCGGGCCGCGCCCCGCCCTCCGACAATGACGAGAACCCCGCCCACAGCAATGAGTGCGATGGCCAGCACCCAGTCGCCGACGTCGGGACCGTCTGCGGCCCCTGTACGGGCCGCGACCGATGCGAACATCGGCTCGAACGCCAGCGAGCTCAGGAAGACGAGGTACCACCAGCGGCTGATACCGCGACGTAGACCATCGGCCGTCAGCCGACCAGTGTGGTCGGCTGACGGCGTGGCATGCGGCTGCTCGGTGGTCACACCAGCCCCTTTACTTACGCCCGCATCGAACGGTACGCGACCGCTGCCAGCGATGCCGTGACCGCGGTGGCTGCGAGCAGTGCCGCGATGTTGTCGAGGATTGGGTCGCCGACCAGCAGCCCGACTCCGAGCTGGGACATGTGGTAGGTCGGCAGCCAAAGGGCCAGGTCCCGCACGAACGCTGGGAGGTTTTCCAGCGGCATCCAGAGTCCGCCGGCGATCGCCATCGGGAGGAACACCGCGTTGATGATGGCCGGGGCCGAGCGTCCGCGGGCGACGAACCCGACGGCCATGCTCAGCAGTGCGAACGGCAGCGACCCGAGCAGGAGCAGCCCGGCTATCTGCAGCCACGTAACGATGTCGGTGTCGAACAGTCCCATCGCGAAGGCCGTCAGGCTCATCGCGGCGTAGACACCGAACGCGACCGGAAGGCTGGCGGCGACCTTGGCGACCAAGGTCGTGCGCAGTGGCACCGGCGAGACCCGTTTGACCTGCAGCCAGCCGCGCTCACGGTCCTCAGCGATGCCGATTCCCGGCGTCAGAGCGACGGAGATCACGCCGAAGGCACCAAAGGTCGCGAGCATGAGTGTCGCGCCGGACACCGGCCCGTCACCTTCGGCCCCGAACAGCGTGGCGAATACTGCGAACATTCCGACCGGCATCGCGATGGAGAAGAGCGCCGCCACGGGATCGCGGACGATGGCGTACAGCTCGTCGCGGATCTCGACGGCTAGGATTGAAAAGGTCATGCGGCTACCTTCCGGTCTTCGTTAGCAGTCATGGAAAAAATGGCCTGCTCAAGCGAGGCGCCCTCGACCCGCAGATCGTCCACAGTCGGGTCCGCGGCGAGCAGCGCGCGGACAGTAGATTCGGGCCGGGCGCTGACGGCGCGCATCCGTCCATCGGCGACCGTGACCTCGAGCACGCCCGGCAACGCGCGTAGCTGGCTGTCGTGCAGTGCCGTCCGCGCCGTGACGGTGCGGTCGGACAGCTGTGCGATAAGGTCCGCCGGGCTGCCCATGGCGATAACGGTCCCCTGGTGTAGCACCACGACCCGGTCGGCGACCGCGGCCGCCTCCTCGATCTGGTGGGTGGTTAGCAGCACGGCGGTGCCGCGGTCCCTGCGCGCTGCGAGCATGGCCCAAAATCGACGCCGGGCGTCAATGTCAAGGCCCACCGTCGGCTCGTCGAGGACCAGCAGCATCGGGTCGACTGCCAGCGACATTGCCAGCTGGAGCCGTTGCTGCTGCCCGCCGGACAGCTCGGTGACTCGGCGCTTCGTTAGGTCGAGCAATCCTACCTCGGCCAGCACCGCATCGGCGTCAGAGGCGGGACGGCCTGCTCGGACTGCCCACCCCGCGACCAGCTCACGCACTTTGAGTGTGCGCGGGAATCCGGCGTGCTGGTGAACGACACCCAGGCGTCGACGCGTGGCCGGCCGTCGGGGGTCGTTGCCGGTGATTCGGACGGTTCCGGCGGTAGGTGCGAGCGTGCCCGTCAGCGCGCTGACGAGCGTCGTCTTGCCCGCGCCGTTGGGGCCGAGCAGCGCCACACATTCGCCGGTGCCGACGGTGAGGTCAACACCACGCAGCGCGTGTGTTCGCCCGTAACTATGATCCAGTCGACGGATCGTCACGACGTCGGTCACGGTCATCTCCCAGGTGTTCAACAGTGATAACTACACTGTGACGGGACGGAACCGTGCCGAGTAGTGCACGATGTCAGGGGCTGCGCATGACAGATGTCATGGAGCTGCAATCGGGCCAGCGCTACCGCTCTGCCGTCCAGCGCTCCCCCGGGCCATTTTGCGCTCACATCATCACGGCAATGCGTGGCGCCCGCCGAGCGCTATCCGCCAGCGCCTCGGCTAGCTCACCGGACACCCGACTCAGACGGGATCGTGCCCTGTCCTGCGGCACTGTCGGCCGCAGGAGCACCGGTAAGGAAGCTTGGCCGTGGATCGTCGAGGTCCTGGCAAGAAGCGTGAAGCAGCTCGTCGATACCTTCGAGACGGACCGCCGTGGTCGTGGACGCGGCCGGGACGGTGGGTGCGGCCGGCAAGGCCTGCGGCCTCACTTCCGCTGGGCCGCCAACACGCCAGCCCGCAATGCGACACCGCTCGCGCACAACTGCCGACTGAGTCCCGCCGGGGCGGCCAGCTCCACGCCAACGCGCAACCCCAAGGCATACGCAAACCCCGCGCCCCCATCGTCGCCCGCGCCTGGCTGCGCGTCATCTGATGCTGACACGCTCCACGCCCTGCAACCCCGCCCGACTCCTTGCTGCCAACGGGACTTGACATGGGCCACCTCAAACGCTACCTCGCCGGAGAGATACCAACCTTACGAGAAACGACCGGCCCCAGACGCCCTCGACCACTGAGGTCATTTCATCCTGATAGATGTGGATGTCTCAGGTTGATCAACTGGGCGTGGGGATGCGGGCCATGAAGTGAAGCTCCCGATAGGACT
>NZ_JBFAOU010000327.1:0-4485 GCF_040675365.1 Catellatospora sp. NPDC049609
GGATCGGCAGGAAGTGGTGGAGCGAGCCCCGTCGAGCAAGTTCACCGTAGACACTGATGGACGTGGTGTAGCAGCGGGCAGGTCTTGGCCTCGGGCGTAACAAGATAGACGGCCACCGGATTGATCCTTCGAAGACCGATCAAGATCTTGAGGGAGCAGGAATCCGATGACCGCACTTGAAAGTGTGGACGCTGCCACATGGCTTCGCCAGCAGGCAGGCGAGGGCAACCCTGACGTGTTGCGGACGATGATCACCGCGTTCGCCAACGCGCTGATGTCGGCCGAGGCCGACGGGTTGTGTGGTGCCGAGTACGGCCAGCGCAGCGACGACCGGGTCAACCATCGCAACGGCTACCGGCCGAGGGAGTGGGACACCCGCGCCGGCACGGTCGAGCTGGCCATCCCGAAGCTGCGCCCCGGGTCGTACTTTCCGGAGTGGCTGCTTGAGTACCGCCGCCGCGCGGAGCAGGCCCTGGTGTCCGTCGTCGCGACGAGCTATCTGCTCGGGATGTCGACGCGGCGGGTGGAGAAGCTGGCCGAGCAGCTGGGCGTGACCCGGCTGTCCAAGAGCCAGGTCTCCGAGATGGCCCAGACTCTCGACGCGCAGGTCGAGGCGTTCCGCAGCCGCCCCTGGACTCGGCGCACTACACGTTCGTGTCCCTGGACGCGTTGACGATGAAAGTCCGCGAGGACGGCCGGACCGTCAACGTCGCCTGCCTGGTGGCCGTGGGCGTCAACGCCGACGGCCACCGCGAAGTGCTTGGGCTCGACATCTGCGCCGAGGAGGACGGCGCGGGTTGGCTGGCGTTCCTACGCGCGCTGACCGCCCGTGGCCTGACCGGCGTCAAGCTCGTCATCTCCGATGCTCACCGCGGCCTGGTCAACGCGATCGGGTCAGCGCTGCCCGGCGCGGCTTGGCGGCGCTGCCGGACGCACTACCTGCGCAACCTGCTCACGAAAGTGCGAAAGTCAGCCCAGCCGTGGCTGGCCACGATGGTCCGCACGATCTTCGACCAGCCCGACGCCGCCGAAGTCGCCGCGCAGTACGCCCGGGTCGTCGACGCCATCGCCGCGAAATACCCGGCCGGCGTGCACCCGCGGCGCGCCAGGTGCCTCTTGACATCTGATGCACTTGACGGATCGTGTCGGTCAGCGCCTCGTCGGCCACCTGACGGGCTGAGTCGCCTCGGCTTCGCCATTCGTAGTACCCACGTGATCAGCGTAGTGGCCGCCCCCGGCGGTCAGCGGTGATCGGCGGTGGGGGACGGCTGGGAACTCACCCCCGTGACCCGCGGCGGTGGCCGTCACGCCGGTCTCCCGGCCGACGAGCCCACGCCGGCGTCCCCGCCGTCCCGGCTCCGGTCAGCGCGCGGCGCTGCCGCGCCCGGCCGCGGCGGCCGTCGACCGGCGCCGCGTGCGCTCGGCCGACAGCTGCACCGGGGCGCCGGGGGCGGCGAGCAGCGCCTGCTGCTGACGCTCGTACAGGTGCCCGGCGACCGCGTAGAAGAACGTGATCACGCCGAGCATCTCGAACAGCTCCTCGACCGAGGCCGCGAGCAGGTACTCCACGTACGCCATGCCGGCGCCGACCTCGCCGCCGACGTCGCGCCCGACGAACGCGCCGATGATCTCCATGCCGACCGCGCCGAGCACGAACAGCACCCCGCCGCCCGCGACGAGCAGCCGCATGCGCAGCGGCAGCCGGAACAGGAACCGCAGGTAGGAGAAGCAGAACAGGAGCACGAACGGCGCCGCCACCACGATCCACGACAGGTAGGAGGCCTTGCCCAGCTCGACCAGGCCCATCTTGCGGCTCATCTCGTGCATCTGGGCGATCTCGTCCATCGACAGGAAAGCGAAGACCCCGGCGAGGATGCGCCAGTGGTTGGCGTACTTCTCGCCGTTGGCGCGCACGTCGCCCGCGATCTCCCAGAGCACGTACGCGGCGAGCATGAGCAGGGCGGCGGAGAACCAGGTCGGGAGGTTCTTCTCCTTGTCCACGTTGAAGAACGACGTCCACCACGCGAAGGCCGGGACGACGTTGTGGTGCCCGAGCCCGTGGTAGAGGAAGTTGCCGCCGAAGCTGAGCACGTGCAGTCCCGCTACGGAGCACAGCAGGAAGCGCACGAGCGTCCGGGGAGTCGGCAGGTTGATTCTCATCGCGGCCCTATTTCGACAGGTCGGCCACCCGGAGCGCCGAGTGGCGTGGTTGCCGAATATAACGGTCGAAATCGCCCAAACGATTCTTCATACCCACAGAATTCCGCCAAGGCCGTCCGCCGGGCCGTGGACGCGGTGGGACCCGCTGCCTTGACGGAGGTACGAGGCAGCGGGTCCCGGGAGATGCTGCGTACAGCCGGCCGTCAGGCCAGCCCGTTGCGGCCGATCACCTCGGCATACCAGCGGGCGCTGTCCTTGGGCAGCCGGCGCTGGGTGTCGTAGTCGACGTGCACCAGCCCGAAGCGCTTGCCGTAGCCGTACCCCCACTCGTAGTTGTCCAGCAGCGACCAGGCGAGGTATCCGCGCAGGTCGGCACCGCCCGCGATGGCGGCATGCGCCGCTCGCAGGTGACCGTCGAGGTAGCCGATGCGGTCGGCGTCGGCGACCCGGTCGCCCTCCACCACGTCGTCGTAGGCCGCGCCGTTCTCGGTGACCATCAGCGGCGTCTCCGGGTAGTCGGCCGCCAGCCGCAGCAGCAGGTCGGACAGGCCCGTCGGGTCCACCGGCCAGTCCATCGCCGTCACCGGCACGGCCTGGTCCACGAACTCGATGCCCTCGCTGCCCGGGTGCGCCGCCGAGCTGGGCGTGCCGACGCGCGCCCGGACCAGCGCCGGCTGGTAGTAGTTCACCCCGAGCAGGTCGATCGGCGCCGCGATCACCGCCTCGTCGCCGGGGCGGATCACCCCCGCCGCCCCGAACCGCTCGAACAGCGCGAGCATGTCCGGCGGGTAGTGGCCCCGCAGCGCCGGGTCCAGGAACAGCCGGTTCTGCAGGCCGTCGATGTGCCGCGCCGCCGCGAGGTCGTGCGGGTCGGCCGGGTTGGCGGGCCGCACGTCGGTGAGGTTCAGCGTGAGCGACACCTCCCGCGCCCCGCCGGCCCGCAGCGCCCGCGCCGCCAGGCCGTGCCCGAGCATGAGATGGTGTACGGCCTCGAAGGCCGCCTTCGGCTCCTGCCGGCCGGGCGCGTGCACGCCGCTGGCGTACCCGAGGAAGCCCGAGCACCACGGCTCGTTGAGCGTGGTCCAGGTGGCCACCCGGTCACCGAGCCGCGCGACCGCGGCCGTGGCCAGGTCGGCGAGGTAGTGGGCGGTGTCGCGGTTGGTCCAGCCGCCCCGCTCCTCCAGCACCTGCGGCAGGTCCCAGTGATAGAGGGTGATCATCGGGTCGATGCCGTGGCCGAGCAGCTCGTCGACGAGCCGGTCGTAGAAGTCCAGCCCGCGCTGGTTGACCGGCCCGGAGCCGTCCGGCTTGATGCGCGGCCAGGCCAGCGAGAACCGGTACACGCCCAGGCCCAGCTGGGCCATCAGCGCCACGTCCTCGCGGTAGCGGTGGTAGTGCTCGCAGGCGACGTCACCGGAGTGGCCCTCGAACACCTTGCCCGGCGTGCGCGAGAAGACGTCCCAGATCGACGGCGTGCGGCCGTCCTCGGTCGCCGCGCCCTCGATCTGGTACGACGCGGTCGCCGCGCCCCACCGGAACCCGGCCGGGAAGCGGAGCTCGTCGGTGCCGGTGAGCTGCTCCTGCGTGCTGGTGATGGTCACGACTTCACCGCTCCCTGCATGATGCCTCCGATGATGTACTTGCCCAGCACCGCGAAGACCACCAGCAGCGGCACGGTCGCGATGGCCGTGCCGGTCAGCGACAGCGAGTAGTCGGTGATGTAGCCGCTGGCCAGGGTGGACAGGGCGGTCTGCACGGTCGGGTCCTCCGGGGTGAGCACCACCAGCGGCCAGAAGAAGTCGTTCCAGGCCGACATGAAGGTGAGCATGCCCAGCACCGCCGCCGCGGGCTTGGACGCGGGCAGCACCACGTGCCAGAAGATCCGGAGCGTGTGGCAGCCGTCGACCCGCGCGGCCTCGATCAGCTCGCTGGGCACCGCCTCCCGCAGGAACTGGGTCATGAAGAACACGCCGAACGCGGTGACCAGGCCGGGCGCGACGACGGCGTACAGGGTGCCGGTCCACTCGATCTTCGCCATGAGCAGGTAGAGCGGTATGATGCCCAGCTGCGTCGGCACCATCATGGTCGCGATGACCATGACGAGCAGCGCGTTGCGGCCCCTGAAGCTCAGCTTCGCGAACGAGAACCCGGCCAGCGTGGAGAACAGCACCACGCTGATCGTGATGGCCAGCGACACGACGGCCGAGTTGGTCAGCGCCTTGGCGAAGTTCACCGTGCCGAAGGCGCGCTCCAGGTTGGCGAACAGGTTGGGGCCGAGGCCGAACGGCGGCGGCACCTGGCCCAGGATCCCGTTGTCGTGCGAGG
>NZ_JBFAOU010000328.1:0-4404 GCF_040675365.1 Catellatospora sp. NPDC049609
TCGCGGGCGAAGTAGGCCGCCGCCCGGCGCAGGATCTCGTTCTCGGTCTCCAACCGGCGCTTCTCCCGCCGCAATTCGGCGATCTCACGCCGTTCGGCGCTGGTCAGACCGTCACTGCGGCCGGAGTCGGTGTCGGCCTGGTTCATCCAGTTGCGCAGGCAAGACTCGGAGATCCCGAGCTCCTTGGCCAACTGCGAGACGGGCCGGTCCTTCAACCGGGCCAGCTCGACTGCCCTCTGACGGAACTCGGCCGGGTGTGGTGCGGGCATTCGGACTCCTTCCCCGGGTGACAGTGTCACCTCAGGATCGGTGTCCGGAGAACCGGGTCAAGCTCAGAACGTATCCTCACCGGCTCGAATCGCGTCACCACGGCATCGCAGGGCTGCCCGGCATACGGGCGCAGGCGATGAACCTACTGGTCGGACGGGAGCGCGAGACCGCTGGCCGTGAACGGTTCGATAAGCACCCGGTACTGCTCTGCAGTGAGTCGGTGTCGCGCCAGGATCGTACGAGCGGCAGTGGAAATCACCGCCCATGCCTCGACATGCACGCCGCCACGGATGGAGTTCAGCTCGTCGGCCCGTGCCCGCAGCGCCATGCGATGCGACGTTCGAGTTGCGAGTTCTGGGCGGCCGAAATTCGCGCGGCTCTGCTGGCCTCGCGGCCGCCCTCGGAGCGCAGGCCGACCTGGCGATCAAAGGCGACCGCCAGCACCTGCGGCGCCAGGCTGGTGGCCTGATCGACGAACCGTTCCGTCGCCACATCGAGCATTCGCTTCTCCGATGGCAGTTTCATGCAGGGACATGACCCTGCGGACAGCTTCAGAGGCCAGCCAGAATACCGCCTGGCACGCCAGCCCGCCGGGCACGTCGGCCAGAACCGACCGTCGATTGCCGTGATCATCTGTTCTTGCGATCGCCTCCCCACCGCCGGCGATGGCTCCATCGGCCAACACGAGCGCGCTGCGTCGGCAGACCATGCCGGGCATGTCAGCGGGTAGGCCCAGTGGATGGCCGGGTTGTGCAGCGGTTCCGGCATTGCTTCGGTCGGCGGCGGTAGCCTCCGGCCGTGAGATGATCTCGGCATGGATGCCGACGGCGCTGGTCGCCGCCCTACCCTCGACGAAGTGCGTCAGTTCCACCTCGACGATCTCAACAGCGCGCTGCGCCGCGCCGGGATGTACGGCGGAGAGGTCGCATTGCGGCTGTTTACGCACACCATGGCGTTCGTCGACGGGGTACTGGACGCTTGGCTGCAGGAGGAACGAGACCTCAAATCCCGCGGAGCGTTCAACTCGCTAGGCGTGCGAGGAGCGTTCGCGCAGCTCTTGCCGGGCCATAACGATGACGGCGCGGTCAGCTCGGTTTACGCCGAGTTCGCTTGGCGCCAGAGCTGGCTCATCGTCGACCGGACGCTGACCGACGTGGACTACTGCCGCCTTCGGGACAGCGCGGCCGGATGGTGCACCCGTGATCGCAGCTTTGCCGAGGTAGTCGATGAGTTTGGGCCACCGTCGGTGCTGTTCGGCGGCTCCAACCGCCGCTACCCGAAAACTCTGGCCTACGCGCCCACCGACCGCGCGCAGGATCTTGTCAGCCTGCACTTCACGAGCAGCTACGACTGGGATACCTCACTGGCCCAGCCTGAGCCAGCGCTGATGCTGCTCGCCGTGCGCCATGGCCGCGGTCGGTTCGACGCCACGTTCACCTTCACTCCCGCCGGCATCGCGTATCGCGGCCAGTGACCCGTACGGGCTTCGACGGGCGTGATCGGCGTGCAAGGACAGACAGGCACCATCTGGTACGAGGTCGCGCCGCCACGGACTCCGTGGCGGCGCGACCTCATACACCGAGGCTGCTGTCGTCAGGCGAGCAGGCCCTTGCTGCCAAGCGCGTGCCGGCCGGCCTCGACCAGGGCGTCCTCGGCAGTCAGCGGATGGAACTTCGCCGCGCGGATGTCGCGGTAGCACCGTTCGATCACCGAGCCCTTGAAGAAGGCGGACCCGCCGACGACGTCCATGGCGAGATCGCAGACCGCGACGCCCGCCTCGGCGACCTCGTTCTTCGCCGACATCACCGCGAGGTAGACCTCGGGGGACGGGCGGGGGTCGTCGCCGACCGCGGCCAGGGCACCGTCGAGCGCCCACGAGGCGACCCGCAGCTTGTGCCGCATCAGACCGAGCTGGCGTTGCACGAGCACGTTCTCGGCCTTCGGCGCGGCGCCGGCGAGCGCGGCCCGGTACGCCGCCTCGGCCACCCCGAGGTAGACGCCCGAGATGATCGGGAACGCGATCTGCGAGATCACCTGCAGGGGCGGATCGACCACGCCGTACGGCCGATTGGCGAGCACCCGCTCATCCGGGACGAACACGTCCGTGAGCAGGATGTCGTTGCTGGCGGTGCCGCGCATGCCGAGGGTGTCCCAGTTGTCTGCGACGGTGACGCCCGGTGACGCCAGCGGGATCGCGACGTTCAGCACCCGCCGGCCCCGCTCCGGGTCGTCGCAGGTGAACATGGTTGCCATCACCGTGCCATGGTTCGACTGGCTGGCGAAGCGCTTGTGGCCGGTGACCCGGTAGCCCCCGTCGACCTTGACCGCCTCGCCGCGCGGGTGGGTGTAGTCGCCGCCGCCGGTCGAGACGAGCAGGATGCCCTCCTCCGCCACCCGGCGCAGGGTGGCCTCCGCACCGGGCAGATCGCGGCGATATCGCCACGAGGTGAACGCGACGACGTGCTGGTGCATCGAGCTGGCCAGCGCCGCCGAACCGCAGTGCTGGGCGAGCTCACGCTGCAGGGCGGTCAGCTCGGCGATGGTGGCGCCGTCGCCGCCGAGCTCTACGGGCACACCCACCTTGAGCAGGCCGGCGGAGCGGAGCACGTCATACGCCTCGGTCACGAAGCTGCCCTCGGCGTCGTGCCGGGCGGCGTGTTCGGCGAGTGTCGCGCCGACCGCTGCGGCCCGCTCGGTGAGATCGGTGGTCTGCTGAGCCCTCGGCTCGGTCGATGTCGTCATGCACTCAGCGTCGGTGGCGGCGTGGGCCCGCCACTAGTCCACAATCGCGACCTGGCTGGTACAGATTCAGGACTACAAGCCGCGTCCGGGCGCTGCGACGATATGCCCATGCCTGACTACGGTGACTACTGCCCCGTCCAGCTAGCCGCGGAGGTCGTCGCGGACCGCTGGACACCCCTGATCCTCCGGGAGATGGTGCTCGGCAACACCCGGTTCAACGACATCGCGCGGGCGATGCCCGGCATCTCCCGCTCGCTGCTCGTCCAGCGACTGCGGCACCTTGAGAAGCACGGAGTCGTCGAGACCTGGCCCGCGCCGACCGGGCGTGGCAGCGAGTACCGCCTCACGACGGCCGGCAAGGACCTGGAACGGGTCATCGACGCGATGGCGCGGTGGGCGATCGAATGGCTCTTCGAGGAGATCCGCCCGCACGATGTGCCGCCGACCACGCTCATGTGGTGGATGCACCGCCGGGTCAGGCCGGAAGCGCTGCCGACGGCTCGTACGGTGCTGGAATTCCGGCACACCGCCCCGGCACCGCAGACGATCTGGCTGGTGCTCGACCGGGGCGAGGTGTCGGTCTGCCACCAGCATCCGGGATTCGACAGCGATGCCATCGTCACCTCGACCACCGCCGACCTCGCCGACGTGTTCCAGGGGTACCGCACCTGGGCCGAGGCCACCGCCGACGGCCGGATCGACGTCGCCGGGCCGCCCAGGATCACCTCGGCCATCCCGCGATGGTTCGCGTGGAGCCCCTGGACCGACGTCACCCGCGAACGAGCCCAGCGCCCCACCAGCTGAGGTGACGAACCGTCGTCACCGCGGACGGAGAGGCGGCGCGTCAGCCGGCCGCGGGAGGTGACGCTGAACCGGCGTAGACGCCGATGAGGTGTGCCTCGACAGCGCCGGCGCGCCGAGGCCGAGGCCGAGGCCGAGGCCGAGGCCGAGGAGCAGCATGATCGGGCGCGGGCCTCGCGTTCAGCGGCGGCAGAGGAAGAGGTCGTAGGCGCGACGGCCGATGAGATCATCGATGCACGACGCAAAGGCCTGGCGCGAGTCCGGGCCGGCCGCGAGGTTCGAAGGCCGGCTGCACGTTGACGGCGGCCCCGGCGGCTTCGGCGACACCGCCTGCACCGGCACCGGCGCCTGTGCGTACCCCATCGCAGGCCGAAAGGCCAGGCTCTGGCCGAGTCGACCCGCGCGCACAACCCGCGATCGCCTCCCGCCACGAGCCCTGCGCGGCTGACCGGGCTTGGCGTACTCCACGCTGAGACAACAGCAGCCGCTGTGCGGATCGGGTCGCGCCGACGGGTCGTAGACCTGGGCCGCGGCGGTGAGCGGGAACTGCTGGTAGCCGCCGGTGCCGGCCTGCAGCCACGCCTTGTCGCC
>NZ_JBFAOU010000329.1:0-4398 GCF_040675365.1 Catellatospora sp. NPDC049609
GCGCAGCGGGATGTAGTCGGCGATCAGCGCCATCGAGGTGACCAGGATGCCGCCGGCGCGGCATACGCACCACCCGCCCGGTGCGTATATGGGTGCAGAGCAAAGCCGCCCGCGTCAGGTCGTCCAGTAGCCGCGGACGTCGTTGGCGATGTCGGGACGCAGCTGCACGCGCACGCCGTCCGCGGCGTCCTCCGGCACGTCGAAGACGACCACGCCACCCGCCTTCTCGCCGCTGTTGAGGGTGACCGACTGCATGCCGGCGTCGAAGCCGAACGGCAGCACCGGCTCGAACAGCGTGCCGTCGTCGGCGACCAGCGCGAAGTCGCAGAAGCAGGCATACGTCTTGCCCGCCGTCACCTTCACCTCCACGGTGATCGCGACGAACACGCCCTTCTTCGGCCGCACCAGCGCACTGTCCGGGGCGACCCGGTGCCGCTTGAGCCTGCTCACGGTGTATGAGACGCGGTTGTCGCCGAGGCCGCCACTGGTCTCGATGCTCTGCCCGAGCCGCGCCGTCGGCGCCGACCCGGCGGACGCGGCCGGTTCCGACGCGGCCGGGGTGCCGGTGACGCTCGACTCCTGCGGCTTGACCCCGCAGGCCAGCCCGACGACCGCACCGAGCACCAGCACGGCGGTCAGCGCGCGCCTGCGGGCCTGTCCGGGGTACGACACGCCCGCATCCTAACCACGCCACCGCCCCGGTCAACCCGGCCGGCGACGGCGCGGGCGGCGCGGAATCCGGTTGCCGCCGCCGCCGGGGCGCTTCTAGCCTGGGCTGTCACCTGGGAGAACGCGGCCTGCCACCCGCGATACGAGGAGTGTGTTCGCGATGAGGTCGCCGATCCCGGCCGTGCTGCGCGAGGAACCGCAGTTCGCCCGATACTTCGCCGGGCAGGCGCTGTCGATGGTGGGTGACCGGATCACGTTCGTCGCCGTGCCGTTCGCGGTGCTGTCCATCCCCGGCGCGGGCGCCGCGGAGGTCGGCCTCGTGGGCGCGGCGACGCTGGTGCCGTTCCTGGTGTTCGCGCTCGCGGGCGGGGTGTGGGCCGACCGGCTGCCCCGCCAGCGGGTGATGCTCGTGTCGGACCTGGTGCGCTTCGTGACCCAGGCGCTGGTGGCCGGGCTGCTGCTCGGCGGCGTCGCGCAGGTGTGGCACCTGGTCGTGCTGATGGCGGTGTTCGGCACCGCCGACGCGTTCTTCGCGCCCGCCGCGACCGGCCTGATGCCCCTGATCGTGAGCCCGCAACGGCTCCAGGAGGCCAACGGCCTGCGCGGCCTGGTCATGTCGACCGGCCTGGTCGCCGGTCCGGCGCTGGCCGGTGCCCTGATCTTCCTGGTGGGCGCGGGCGGCGCGATCGCGCTCGACGCGCTGAGCTTCGCCGTCAGCGCCGTGTTCCTGGCCCGGCTCCACCCGCGCGCGGCCGACACGGCGGCGCCGGAGGGCGGCTTCCTCGCGCAGCTGCGCGAGGGGTTCACCGAGGTGGTGTCGCGCAGCTGGGTGTGGTCGACGCTGGTCGCGCTGTCGATCTACCACGTGATCGTGCTGCCGTCGGTGTACGTGCTCGGACCCGTGCTGGCCGAGGAGGAGTTCGGCGGCGCGACGAGCTGGTCGATCGTGGTCGCCGCGTTCGGCGTCGGCTCGATCGTCGGCGACGTGCTCGCCATGCGCGTACGCATGAAGCGCCCCCTGGTCGTGGCCGCCGCGGCCCTGTCCGTCGCCTCCTGCCAGGCCCTGATCATCGGGATCGGCCCGACCATCCCCGTGATCGCGGCCCTGGAGGCGGTCACCGGCGTCGCCGTCTCGCTCGCGTTCACCCTCTGGGAGACCTCACTGCAGGCCCACGTCCCGCAGGCGTCGCTGTCCCGCGTCAGCTCTTACGACTACCTGCTCACCGCGGGCCTCATGCCGCTCGGCCTCGCCATCGCCGGCCCCGTCTCCCAGGCCCTCGGCCTGCGTCCCACCCTCTACGCGATGACCCTCCTGGCCGTCCCCGCCGCCCTCGCCCTCCTGGCCATCCCCGCCATCCGCCACCTCCCCGCCCCCACCCCCACCACCCCCTGACCCGCACCCCCCGCCGCGCCGATCTTGCACGTACTGTGGGGACGACACGCCCTCATCGGACAAAAGGGCAACAGTTCGCGCAAGATCGCCGTCGGGGGCAGCCGGTAGGGTGGCGGGGTGGCGGACATGGAGACCATCGAGGGCGAGAGCTACTCCGGCGACGACTGGTACGGCGACGAGCTGGGGGAGCGGCACTACCTCCGGTGCACCTTCCACGACGTCGACATGACCGAGCTGGTCAGCCGGGGCACGGTGTTCGAGGAGTGCGTCTTCGGCAACGTGCGGTTCAACGCCTCCCGGCACAGCGACAGCGCCTTCCTGCGCTGCTCCTTCCTGCGCTGCAACCTGTTCGAGGCCGAGTTCGCCGGCTGCAAGCTGACCGGCAGCAGCTTCGAGCAGAGCACGCTGCGCCCGCTGCGGGTGACCGGCGGCGACTGGTCGTTCGTCAACCTGGCCGAGGCCGACCTGCGCGGCGTCACCTTCCAGGGCGTACGCATGCGCGAGGCCGACCTCAGCTCGGCGCAGCTCGACGGTGCGACGATCACCGGCGTCGACCTGTCCGGCACGCACCTGACCAAGGCCAAACTCAACCGGTGCGACCTGCGCGGCAGCGACCTGACCACGCTGCACCCGGCCGAGGTCGAGCTGCGCGACGCGGTGATCGACGCCATGCAGGCCGTCGTCATCGCCCAGGCCCTCGGCCTGCGCATCGGCTGACCCCGGCCCGCCTTCCCCCTGCGCGTCGGCCGACTCCGGCCCTCGGCCGACGGCTGACCCCGGCCCGCGTCCCGAGTCAAGATCGCTGGCTCGGGTCGGAAACTGCAGTCTGACCACACTTTCCGACCCGAAACAGCGATCTTGGTGAGCCGCCGCGGCGCTCAGCTCAGCGGGGCGGCGAAGCGCTCGGCTCGGCTGCGCGGCGGGGCCGTCGGCTCGGCGGGCCGGCGGGCGCCTCAGCCTTCGCGGTAGACGGCGAGGTCGAAGTCGGCGTACGCGCCGTCGGCGCCCAGGTCCTGCACCCACAGGCCGAGGAAGGCGCCGGTGAAGCCCCAGGCCGCGGGCTCGCCGTCGACCACCCGGGCGGCGTGCTCGTCGGACAGGATCGTCGCGTCGAAGACCGCCGGCAGCTCGAGCCACCCGTCGCCTAGGTCGTACGCGAACCGCAGCGCCGGCCCGTCGCACTCGACCCGCAGCCCGACCCGGTCCACGCCGGTGGCGTCGACGGTCAGCTCCGGGTGCGCCACCCGCTTGCCGCTGTCCGAGCTGAGCACCTCCAGCGTCCGGCGGCCGTCGTCGGCCCGGGTCAGGTAGGCGTAGTACCAGTTCGCGGTGTTGTAGTAGGCGGTGATCCCGGCCAGCTGCCGGTGGTTCGCCGGGTCGAACTCGACGACCGTGGCGAGGGTGCAGCGGGTCGCGCCGACCCGGCGCGCGACCAGGCTCGGGGTCTGCTTGCCGACCGGTGACTGCCCGCCGTGCACGCGCAGGTGCGACGGGCGCGAGCGCAGGTCCACCCAGTCGGGGGTGGCGGGCCGGCGCAGCGTGGACCACGCCGGCCCGAGCTCGGGGGAGTCGAAGTGGTCGGTGGCGGGTTCGGCGGGCCACGGGTGGGCGGGCAGCTCGGGTGCGGGGAACTCGTCGGCGGGGATGCCGCCGGCGATGCTCGGCCAGCCGCCGGGCGGCCACTCGACCTGCTGGATCGCGGTCTCGCGGCCGAGCACGCAGTTGCCCAGCGGCGTGTAGGGGCGGGCGGCCAGGTGCGCCAGGTACCACTGCCCGTCCTGCGTGCGCACCAGGCTGCCGTGCCCGGCCTTCTGCAGCGTGAGGTCCGGCCGCCCGACCGAGGTGAGCAGCGGCCCCGCCGGGTCCACCTCGTACGGCCCGAACAGCTCGCGGGAGCGGGCGACGGTGACCTGGTGCTCCCAGCTGGTGCCGCCCTCTGCGGTGACCAGCCAGTACCAGCCGTCGTGGCGGTAGAGATGCGGTCCCTCGGTCAGCCCGGCCGCGGTGCCGGTGAAGATGATCCGCGGCTCGCCCACCAGGCGGCGCTGCGCGCGGTCGTACTGCTGGATCTCGATGCCGCCGAACCGGTTGCGGCCGGGCCGCCAGTCGGCGCTCATGTTGAGCAGCCAGGTCGTGCCGTCGTCGTCGTGGAACAGGGCGGCGTCGAAGCCGTGGGAGTGCAGGCGGACGGGGTCGGACCAGGGGCCGGTGATGTCGGGTGCGGTGGTGAGGAAGTTCTGGGGGTCCCAGTAGCCGCTGGCGAAGCTGGCGACGTCGCTGTAGACGAGGTGGAACAGGCCGTCGTGCCAGGTGAGGTCGGGTGCCCAGACGCCGTT
>NZ_JBFAOU010000330.1:0-4347 GCF_040675365.1 Catellatospora sp. NPDC049609
AGACACGACGAGCCCATCGACGCGGCATCCAAAAAGGATCTGCGATCGGACCAGCAACCGCCACCGTCAGCTATTGCGCACAAGATCGTTAACGCCCGCCGGGCTCAACGCCTGGCGGGCTGACGCCGTCGGCGTGCCGCCAGACGTCGTGGCCGATCAGTTCGCGCAGACGGCGAAGGCGCGGACCTTCCAGTTGCCGGTGGTGCCGGTGTCGTCCTCGGACGCGCTCACCGTCACCTGCGTGGTGGAGTTCGCGTGCGCGGCGGTCAGCCGCACCTGGCCCTCGCCGCCGACGATCTCGGCGCCCACGCCGTGCACCTTGCGCCCGGCCGTACAGGTGACCGACACCGACTTGGTCGCGGCGGAGTCGTACGAGCTGTCGTCCAGCAGGCGCTCGTACCCGGCGGGCTGGTCGGCGCAGATCGCCTTCGCCTGCACCTGCCAGTTGGCGTCGAAGCCGCTCTCGTGTTCCGAGATGCCCACCGTCACGCTGCTGCCGTCGATACGCAGGTCCTGCAGCAGCAGCTCGCTCACCGCCGAGCCGTTGACCGCGCCGCCGACGCCGAGCGCGACCTGCCCGAGCGGGCAGCTCACGGTGTGCCAGTTCTTGCTCGGCGACGACCAGGCCGACGAGCCCGAGACGATCGCATACCCGGCCGGCGCGGGCGCGCACAGCACCGTCGTGCCGAGCGACCAGCTCGCGCCGGTGCCGCTGGCGTCCTCGCGGCCGGTGATCGACCAGCCGGTGCCGCCGCTGAGCGGGATCATGAAGTCCATGCCGATGTGGCCGGTCGCGCCGCTGACCGAGCCGCCGCCGCCCAGTGCGACGCTGCCCGCCGGGCAGCTCTTGTTGAGCGTCTTGGCCGCGCTGCCGGCGGTGCCGGTCGCGGTCTGCCGGGTCAGCCCGGTCACCGCCGTGGCGGGCGCGGCCAGTGCGAGCTGACCCGCCGCCGCGACGCCGAGCAGCATGCCGGTAGCCAGCGCCGCCCGGGTGATCCGGTTTGCTCGTGCCTGCATCGAAGTCTCCTGTACTGGTAGGGAGGCTTCAACGTACGGACGGCGGCCGGTGCTCCAGTGCGGAGAAATCCACAGACGACGCGTGGCCATGATTACAGCGACGGCTTTCTGACCTGCGGAAAGTCGCCGATCCGACGGAAGTGCGCTGCTCTGGGGACGCGGTGGACCCGTACCTGCCGGCCGTCGGCACCGCGCCGGGGCCCCGCCGGGCGAGCGGCACGGCCCCTCGGGCACGGGCAGGTCAGGAGGCGGACGGGCTCGGCGCGGCCGATGCCCGCAGGTGGAGTCCGTGGCCGTCGGCCGCGGTCAACGCCAGGCGGTCGGCGGTGACCCGCCAGGTCGCCTCGTCGCGCAGCGTGTTCAGCACCGCCTTCTCCAGCGCGGCGAGGTCACCCGGGCAGGCTCGACGGGTGGTGAAGACGCCGGAGAACGTGATCTTGTCGTCCTTGACGACGGCGGTGCCGCCGAGCTGGTTGCAGCCCGTCGAGCCGCTCACCTTGCCGTCGGCGAACTCGAGGTACGCGTCGCCGGGGGGCGATGCCACGGAGCTGACGCTGTCCTTGTCGACGATCGACTCGATGGACCAGCGGGTGCCGGGCAGCGGCCGGTCCGGGTCGGCGGTCTCCTGGTCTTGCAGGGTGAGCTGGACGGCGTCGGTGCGCAGGGTGAGCACGTCACCGGACAGCTCCCATCGAGGGCTCCCGGTGAGCAGGTCGGCGACCAGCTTGTCCTGCGCGTGCAGCTCCGGCGAGCAGCCCATGTCGGTGGTGGCCAGGCCGTCGCCGTCGACGCGGAGCCGGCCGCCAGACAGGTCGGCCGCCCCGCCCATGCTGTTGCAGCCGGCGATCGCGCCGATCCGGCCGTCGGGGTGCACCGTCAGCGTGATGCGGGTGCCCTTCACCAGTTCGTACGGCTTGCCGTCGCGTACCAGCCCGGTGGAGAGGAAGGTCCGCCCGGCGAGCGCGGCGCCGTCGGGGGCGGGCGAGCCGGTGTCGGACGGCGGCTGCGCACAGGCGCCGAGCAGCAGGACGGTCAGCAGGGGCACTGCGCCACGCAAGTTCATCACGCTCTTTGGACCGTCTCGGCCGCCTGCCGGTTCCCGCGTGAGAGGGCTGATCCGGGGCCGCCGGCCGCCCGGCCCCGGGGCGGACTGATCGAGGACCGCCGGGCGCCCGTCACGGGTGAGCTCAGCGTGTCGACGGCGGTTTTCGCGGCGCCGATGTCGAGGAAGCTCAGCGAGGCGCGCCGACGTTGAGAAGGGCACCTTCTTATACGCATAGCGTTAAGAAGGTGCCCTTCCTTTCGGTGGGTCAGGCGCGGCAGGGGGTGCCGGCGGGGTGGGTCGTGGAGCCGGCCACGCCCGCCTTCGTCTCGCCGATCACCACGTCGGTGAGCAGCGTGTCCAGCACCACGGCGCGCTGGACGACCCCGGTGGCGGTGGTCGTGGTGCTGTTCAGCTTCAGGCTGCCGACCACCAGCGGGATGGTCAGCGGGCCGCTGCCGACGGTCACCGCGACGCCGTTGACCTTCAGGCTCTGGATGTTGGACGAGCCCGCGAACTGCGGCACCAGCCCGCCCGTCCCGGCGACGCAGGTCGTCGAGGCGGTCGAGTTGATCAGGCCGAGCTCGATGGTGACCAGCCCGCCGACCGTGATCTTGGTGGACTCGAGCTGGGCGGTGGAGACCGCCTTGTCACCCGCGGCCGGCGCGGTGTTCAGGTTGTCCGGCGTCAGGTTGGTGCTCGCGGACGGGCCGGCCGTGGTCACCGTGACCAGGCCCGCGTTGAGCGTGTTGCCCGCGGCGGCCTCGGTGTCGTCGGCGCACGGGTTGTGCGGCGGGTTGGCCTGCGAGGTGAGCTGGCCGGCCAGGTTCAGCGCGGTCGCCTGGCAGGTGAAGACGCCGTCGCGGTCGTTGTCGACGATGGTGGCCTCGGCCGAGCCGTCGGTCAGCGCCGCCCCGCTCGGGCCGGCGAGCGCGACCTTGAAGGTCTCGTTCGGCTCGTTCACGGTGTCGTCGATGATCGGCACGGTGATCGTCTTGAGCGTCTCGTTCGGCGCGAACGTGATCAGGCCGCTGCCGCCGGTGAAGTCGGCCGCACCGGCGGTGCCGGTCGCGGTCGCGTAGCTCACGCTCACCGGGAACGGCGCCGGCACGGACTGGGTCACCGTGAACGACGCGGTGCCCGCGCCCTCGTCCACCGTCAGGTCGTACGCGCTGATGCCAGGCACGTGCACGGTCAGGGTCTGCACGTAGCCGCGGCTCACGCCGTCGATCAGAAAGTCCACCTCGCACTGGAACGAGCCGCCGGCAGCGTCGCCGTCGACCTGGACCGACTCGCTGAACGCCGCGTCGGCGCCGCTGGCCACGGTGCGGCTCGCGGGCGACAGCGACAGCGACAGGTTCTCGTCGCACTCGACCTGGTGGGTGACGGTGACCTCGATGGCCTGGATGCCGGCGAGGATGGCGTCGGCGACCTCGCCCGCGGGCACGTTGTTGAGGAAGACGCCGCCGGTGGCGGTGGTGACGGCCTCGATCTGGCCGCCGTTGTTGAGCCCGCCGCCGCCGACGTTGACCGCGACCACGCGTACGTCCGCCGCCTGCAGCGCGGCGATGACCTCGGCGCGGGTGTGGCCGCCGCTCGGCTCGTGCGACGGGGCGTCACCGAAGATCACGACGATCCGGGTGCCGTCGCCGCGGAAGGTGACCGCGCCGGTGGCGAGCTGGTAGAGGGCGTTGAGGCCGTCCTCGGCGAAGTCGCCGCCGCCGCCCGCCGTCCACGAGTTGATGCCCGCCTGCACCAGGGCCTGGTCGGCGGTGAGCGCCTGGTCCACCTCGAACGGCGGCGTGTCGGCGATGTCGCGGTAGTTGGCCGCCGCGAACTGCGCGCTGGGCTGGGCCGTGCTGACCGCGGTGAGGATGTCCGCCGCGTTGGTCTTCACGTTGTTGATCGCGGAACCCATGCTGCCGGTGGTGTCGGCGAGGAAGACGATGTCGGGGTTCGGCGGCACCGCGGGCGTGTGCACGACCTTGTCGATCGCCGCGGTGCCGCCGGGTGGCAGGGTCCTGGTGACCGCGGAGGGCTCGACTCCCGGCTCGGCCGCGGCGGCGGGCTGAGGTTGGGAGAGCAGCCCGTACGCCGCGAAGGCGGCCACCGCGACGAGACCGGTGCCCCAGCGATGGGCCGCCGACCTCCTGTGCAGGTGCAACATCTGGCACATCCTTTCCGGGCAGCGGACCCGCCTCCGGCGGGGTTGCCGGAGCGCGGCCGGAGCGGGCACGGTGGCGCGGTTGGTGGGCTCGTCGTCGTCGCTGACCCCGATCGTGTTCAGT
>NZ_JBFAOU010000331.1:0-4312 GCF_040675365.1 Catellatospora sp. NPDC049609
TAACTAAGATAGCTCAACCAAACCCCCCCCCCGCCCGCGCCAACCAGAGCCAAAAAACCGACGACCCCCACGTCACGCGCGCGCCCGCTTCTTGAACCTGGTAGCCCCGAAGGGATTCGAACCCTCGCTACCGCCTTGAGAGGGCGGCGTCCTAGGCCGCTAGACGACGGGGCCAGGTTGACGTTCCGGAGAACATCTCTTCAGTTTTCGACCGCCTCGCTGATCTCTCAGCTCGGCGGCCTGCTGAACTTTAGCAGGTCCAGCAGCCTCGCGCTAATCGGGCTCTCACCCGCTCAGGCTTGGTTGCTGGGGTACCAGGACTCGAACCTAGACTAACTGAACCAGAATCAGTTGGGCTGCCAATTACCCCATACCCCAATGGCACCGTTTCCGCTGCCGGGGATGAACTTTACCTGACCACCCCGGCAGCGCCAAATCGGTATCCGCTAACGCGCCGCGACCGGGTTGCGAAGCTCGCCCAGCCCCTGGATGCGCACGCTGACGACGTCCTTCGCGGCCAGCGGGGACACCCCCGCCGGCGTGCCGGTGAGGATGACGTCGCCGGGCAGCAGCGTCATGACGTGGGACACGTACGACACCAGCGACGGCACGTCGAACACCATCTGCGAGGTGCGGCCGAGCTGGCGCACCTCCTCGTTGACCTCGCAGCGCACCTCGGCGTCGGAGACGTCGGCGGCGGTGTCGATCCACGGGCCGAGCGGGCAGAACGAGTCGAAACCCTTGGCCCGGGTCCACTGCCCGTCGCTGCGCTGCAGATCACGTGCGGTGACGTCGTTGGCGCAGGTGTACCCGAAGATGGCCTTCTCGGCGGCGGCCCGGTCCACCCGGCGCGCGCCGGTGGCGCCGATCACGACGGCCAGCTCGGCCTCGTGCTCGACCTGGTGCGACTGCTCGGGCAGCCGGATGATGTCGTGCGGGCCGATCACCGATGTGGACGGCTTGAGGAACAGCAGCGGCTCCTTGGGCACGTCCGCGCCGTGCTCAGCGGCGTGGTCGGCGTAGTTGCGGCCGACCCCGATCACCTTGCTGGGCAGGATCGGCGACAGCAGGCGTACGTCGGCCAGCGCGAACCGCTGGTCGCTCAGGTCCAGCTCGCCGAACGGGTGCCCGTTGATCGCGCGCACCGTCAGCGCCTGCGAGCCGGCCTCCGGGTCGCCCTCCACCACACCGAACGACATGCCACCCGGATGAACGAAACGTGCGATCCGCACCACAGCCCCCAGCCGAAGATCACTTGTTGGATTCCGGCTCCAACTTACGCCGCGCCGCCGCGTGGGCTGCGCCACGGCTCGGTCAGCGGGGTGCCAGGAAGCGCAGGTGTGACCGCTGTCGCAGCCGCCAGCCGGACGCCACCGCGACCACGGCCAGCAGTGCGGCCAGGCACACCACCGCGTGCACCAGCCCGCGCTCCAGGTAGCCGCCGTCGGTGTGGTCCACCGCGTACGTGCCGATCTCGCGGGTGAACCAGAACGGCAGCAGCCGCGAGGCCGTGCCGGCCGGGTCCATCATCATCTGCAGCCCCACGATGATGAGCAGCACCAGCATGCCCTCCAGCTCGCGCGGCAGGGCCGCGCTCAGCGCCAGCCCGAACGGGGCCGCGACCGCGACGGTGAGCAGCATGATCAGCCCGATCGCGCCGAAGCGGACGCCGTCCTGGTCGAGCCGGATCAGCACGAAGTACGGCACGGACAGGGCGAGCCCGACGGTCCACAGCGCGGCCAGGCGCCCCAGCCAGAGATGGTGCCCGCGGTAGCCGGACAGCCGCAGCCGGGGCTCGATCGCCCGCGCGGCGCTGCCGGTGAACAGGGCCGCCGTGCTCAGCGCCCAGCCCAGGCCCAGGCAGACGAACCGGATCGACTGACCGGCGTGCGAGTCCCGGCGGCTCAGGTAGAACGCCAGCGGGAAGATCACCAGGATGGCCAGCACCCCGCGCCGCCGCACGATCTCGCGCAGCGCCATCTCCGCCACGGTCGACGTCTTCATGCCCGCTCCTGCCCGCACGCGGCGCCACCGCCGCGCGCCGTGGTGCTCCGCTCCCGGCGGCCGCTCATCGGGTCGCCTCCCTGCGCGTCAGGTCCAGCACCGTGTCCACGCCGTCGCGGGCGTCGAGCAGGTGGGTCACCACCACCACCGCCTTGCCCGCGTCGCGCCAGCGGTGCACCTGCTGCCAGAAGTCCAGGTACGACCCGCGGTCGAAGCCCTGGTACGGCTCGTCCAGCAGCAGCACGTCCGGGTCGCCGAGCCCGGCCATGACCAGGTTGAGCTTCTGCCGCGTGCCGCCGGACAGGTGCCGTGCCTGCCCCGCGCCGCGCGGATCCCAGTCCAGCGCGGCAGCGGCGCCCCGGCCGCGCTCGCGGGCATCCTGACGCGACATGCCCCGGCCCGCGCCGACCAGCGCGAAGTGCTCGTCGGGGACGAGGAAGTCGCTGGTGCCGCCGCCCTGCGGGCAGTAGCCGAGGGTGCCGTGCACCCGCACCTCGCCCCGATCCGGGCTGACCAGACCGGCACAGACGCCCAGGAACGTGCTCTTGCCGGAGCCGTTCGCACCGACGACGGCGGCGACCTGCCCGGCGCGCACCGTCAGGCTCACCTCGCGCAGCACCGTGCGCCGGCCGTACCGCTTGCTCACGCCCACGACCTCCAGCCGCACCGGACCGCCCGGCACGGCCCGCGCGGGCGCGGGGCGGACGCTCTCGGCGACCGCGGCCGCGTAGGACTGCGCGGGGCCGAACGCCCGCAGCGGCTCGTCGCCGCTGTCCCACAGGTGGGCCGCCGTCTCGGCGAGCACGTGGCGGGCCGTGTCGTGGGGCACGCCCTGCCGGCGCAGCTCGCCGGCGAGGGCTTCGAGCCAGGCGTCGTCTCTCACCGTGCCGCCACCTCTCGCAGAATCACGTCGACCCCGCCGGCGAACGACTGCCAGTCCGCCGCGGCCCGCCGCAGCGTCTGGCCGCCCTCCGGCGTGATCCGGTAGTACTTGCGGGCCGGGCCGGCGGCGCCCTCGCGCCAGTACGCGGCCACCTGGCCGGAGCGCTGCAACCGCAGCAGCACCGGGTAGAGGGTGCCGCCCTGGATGGTGCCCAGGCCCGCCGCGCTCAGCGACTGGATCAGCTCGTAGCCGTAGGACTCGCGCTGCGCGAGCAGGCCGAGCACGCACAGGTCGAGCACTCCCCGCAGCCACTGACTGCGCCGCTCCAGCTCCATGGGCCGAGACCGTAGCACAGCAAGCTAGTTGGCGTCGCTACCTAGCCGACACCGTCGCTACCCTTGCCTGGTGACAGCCGCCGCCGCACCCCCCGTCGAGGTCCTGGACCCGCCGGTCTGGCGTGCCCGCCGGCAGGCGCACGAGGAGCTGGTCGACGGCTGGGTGGCCACCCATCTGGCCCGGCGCCGAGACGGCGTGAGACACCCGGTGCACGACTTCCTGTTCACGTACTACTCGCACCGCCCCGCGCAGCTGCGCCGCTGGCACCCGGGCGCCGGGGTGGTGCTGCTGGCGGGCGAGCCCGCCCGCGACTACGTCACCGCCGACGGCGGCGTCGTGCTCGATCCGGCCCTGCTCGCCAAGCGGGCGGAGTCGGTGCGCTGGATCCGCGACCTGCTGGCCGCCACCGCGTCCCGCCCGGCCCAGCTGGGCTGCTTCGGCATGCACGAGTGGGCCATGGTCTACCGGCAGACCCAGCAGGAGGTGCGGCACAACGCCTGGCCGCTGCGCCTGTCCCCCGCCGCGACCGCCGAGGTCGTCGAGGACCGCGGCGTACGCTGCACGCACTTCGACGCGTTCCGCTTCTTCACCGCGCCCGCCCGCCCGCTCAACGCCCACCAGCCCACCCGCGACCTGCAACCGGTGCTCGAACAACCCGGCTGCCTGCACGCCAACATGGACCTCTACAAGTGGGCGTACAAGCTGTCCCCGCTGGTGCCCAGCGAGCTGGTCACCGCCTGCTTCGCCCTCTCCCGCGAGATCCGCGAGCTCGACATGCGCGCCAGCCCCTACGACCTCGCCGACCTCGGCTTCCCCCCGGTCCGCATCGAAACCCCCGAAGGCCGCGCCGAGTACGCCACCCGCCAGCGCTCCTTCGCCGACCGGGCCGCCCCGCTGCGCTCCGCCCTGCTCGCCGAGTGCGACCGGCTCCTCACCACCCCCGGCACCTGACCCCCGCTCGCGCCCGACCCGTCCCGGCGCGCACTGCGGCGACCCGGGAGAGCCTCACACAGTCAAGATCGCGTCGATCTTGCGCGAACTGTTGGGGATCTGTCCCTTTGGGGCGTGTCATCCCCACAGTTCACGCAA
>NZ_JBFAOU010000332.1:0-4293 GCF_040675365.1 Catellatospora sp. NPDC049609
CCGGGCCAGCAGCATGCCCGTCACCAGCAGGAACCGACAGGCGTAATCACGTATCCGAATGCGCGACAAGATCTACTACTCGTGAAAGACCGAGGCTAGCGGTGACGAGGCGGCACGATCTCACCGACGCGCAGTGGGCGGTCCTGGAGCCGTTACTGCCTATAGGCGTGCGGGTGGGTCGGCCGTCGGCATGGACGAAACGGCAGCTCATCGACGGCATCCGGTGGCGGGTACGGGTAGGTGCGCCATGGCGCGACGTACCTGACTGCTACGGATCCTGGCCGGCGGTGTACGGGCTGTTCCGGCGGTGGCACGGGCCGGAGTCTGGCTCGGGATCGTGTCCGCGTTGCAGGCCAGGGCCGATGCGGCCGGGTTGATCGGCTGGGACGTCAGCGTCGATTCCACGACCGCGCGGGCTCATCAGCACGCCGCCGGCGCCCGACGCGACGGCGATGCGCAGCTCGAGCCGCCCGTCGGCGAACCGGCCGATCACGCGTTGGGCCGCTCTCGTGGCGGCTACTCCACCAAGCTGCATCTGGCCTGCGAACAGGCACAGAAGCCGCTGGCGATGCTGGTCACCGCCGAACAGGCCGGCGACAGCCCACAGTTCGCAGCCGTGCTGGCCGCCATCCGCGTCCCGCGGCAGGGACCCGGCCGGCCCCGTACGAGACCGGACCGGGTCCTGGCCGACAAGGCCTACAGCAGCCGCGCCAACCGCGACCTGCTGCGCCGACGCGGGATCAAAGCCACCATCCCAACTCCGGCCGACCAGGCCGGGCACCGCCGTCGACGCGGCCAGGCCGGTGGCCGACCACCGACGTTCGACCCGGTCGTCCACCCGCAGCGTCACGCCGTCGAATGCGGCATCAACCGGCTCAAACGCCACCGGGCCATGGCCACCCGGTACGACAAGCTCGCCGTCCGCTACCTGGCCACGATCCACATCACCGCGATCAACGAATGGCTACACGCACTTCGATACACGACCTAGCCCCGAACAGACCTGGATCGGGCTGCCTACGCCATCGGCGCCTCCTGAGCCCCCGGCCAGGGACCTGCCGTCAATCTCGGCCCGCCACCAAGCTCGAAGAGCTGTTGGACACTCCGAACCGACACGCGGAAATTGCCGTATAGCTAGTTGGATTTAGGGACGCACGAAAGGCAGCGAAATTGACGAAAAAGCTACAGGCGTCGAGAATCGCAGTCATGGCGATTCTCCCCATGATGGGAGCATTTCTGTTTCCTGGTACCACTCTGGCCGTAGGTTCAGAGTTGCCGGCGCAGATCCGCAACGACGCCGAGATTGTCGAAGATAGCTATATAGTGGTGCTCAAACGACCGACATCCGATAGCCAGGATCTCAGATCCATGGTCGATAGCCTAGCGAGCCGCTATGGCGGAGAGCTTGGGCGAACATACAGCCACGCGTTGCGCGGATTTTCGGTTAGGCTGTCCGAGGGAAATGCCAAGTCGCTAGCAACTGATCCGGAAGTTGCCTACGTCCAGGAAAACAGAAGGATCAGCGTCGCTGGCGAGCCGGAGACGGATGTGGTTCAACTGGACCCACCGTGGGGCCTTGATCGCATCGACCAACGGACGGCCAGCATAAACGGCCGGTACAACTATATCACCGGGTACAGTGGATCGGGAGTTCGAGCCTACGTGATTGACACGGGTATCCGAGTCAGTCATAGCGAGTTCGGCGGCCGCGCTACCGCCCCGCGGGATTTCATTGATAATGACTTCAACGGCAACGACTGCCATGGACACGGAACTCATGTAGCCGGAACCATTGCCGGTACGACGTATGGAGTCGCCAAGGGCGCCTCGGTCGTCGGTGTTCGCGTGTTGAACTGCGCCGGCGAGGGAACGCTCGAGACCGTGCTTGCCGGAATCGATTGGGTTACCGAAAACGCAATTCGACCTGCTGTTGTCAACATGAGTCTCGGCGGTTCGGCAAATCAGGCACTTGATGACGCAGTCCGCGGCGGAATCACTGCAGGGCTGCCATTCGTTGTTGCGGCGGGAAACAGCGGAACAAATGCCAACAATTTCTCACCGGCGCGCCTGCCTGAGGCTATCACGGTCGCAGCCAGCGATGCAGATAATCATCGTGCTTCATTCTCAAACTACGGCGCCGCTATTGATATCAATGCGCCTGGCGTAGCTGTGAAATCGGCCTGGATTGCAAGCAACGCCGACACGCGCACTTTAAACGGGACTTCGATGGCTGCACCGCATGTAACTGGCGTCGTTGCTCGTTTGCTAACGACCCATCCGACTGCTTCTCCTGCCGCCATCGTGAATGCTCTCGCACACAATTCGCACAAGTATGCTATCTCGGAACCTGACGTGCCATACGACCCGCAGCCACCAATTCCCACGAGTACGGATCCCGTGGTTCAGACGACCGGACATTTCCTTCACGCTTCGTGGCAGGCGCAGCCACTTTCAGGGTGCATTCTGTCCGGAGTCAACGGCAATAACCACAGCATTCCAGACGGTGGATCTGGAACTATGTCACCCGTAAGCGTGACAGGGTGCAGCGGTGTCGGCTACGTCCAGCCCCTTCGGGTTACATACTCGGTGATTCACTCTCGGCCGGACGATGTGCGTATTGACCTGGTCGCCCCCGACGGCACCCGCTACAGGCTGCGCGACGAAGGAACGCCTGCACCCGTCCCCGATTTCTCCACCAATGCCATCACCGGAGCCTTAAGCGTCAATGTAAATGAAACCGCCCGCAACGGAACCTGGAGGCTTGACGTCCAGGATCGCTTTCCGGACAACTTCGGGTATCTGGATACGTGGAGTATCAGCTTCTGAACGTTGAATCGCGACTCCTGATCGTTGCGCATTGATTGACGGCAGCTGAGCTTTCTTCACTCCCAGTGGAAATGACAGATGCGGCCATCGCGGTGATGTTCGAGTAGGGTTCTTCCCGCTTATTCGGAGGCCGCGATGGCCGCTAGCAGCAGTATCACCCCGCCCTGTCGGGGACCAGGTTTCGCTTCCGCAACGAGGTCCGCGACAGCCTGACCGGGTGGCCAGGCCTTTCTTGAACCTTCGCGGGCAGTTGCCCTGTCAGATCAGCTCGCTCGCGCATTTGACGCTGGCGGCGGCGATGCGCGGGCATGGCACCGCCTTAGCGGCTGGCGGCGGCGGTTTCGACAGCGACCCGGTGGTCCTCGCAGATGACCGGCCGCCGGTTGGCGTCGTGACCTCGCCATCCACGCCATGGCCCGCTGCGAGACGAGTGCTCGCCCGGGGCGACTTAGGACTACCCCCATCACTGCATCGCGGCAAGCCCATTGTGGGCCGGTTGGCACTGCCCCGGCTGGTTGGCTTGCAGCACGCGTGCGACCCGTGAAGCGCCCCAACGCACGCCGTGCCACTGCATGTCGGCGACAATGCCAACGCGGTCGCTCAAATCCGCGCTGAGGACGCGCCTGCACACGCACGGGCCAACACCGTTGGTAGCGTGTGGCAGGACCCAGTGCAACTGGCGTCGACCTGCGGATACCAACGCGTGGTCCGGATCAAGAGCGTCCACCGCGCTCCGCCTGCCGGAGGCAAAGCGCGCAGCCCGATCAATTGACAGGAGTATTCAGCTATTGTCAGACCGGCGTGAAGTGGTGGCCCGTGGCCCGAATTGGGTGGGGCGGATTGAGCGTCTGTCCACGAGTGTTCTATCCTGGCGGCGATCAACGGTATGCAACTCGTGACGCCCAGACCGACGAAGGATCTGGGCACGGCTAGAACGGATGACCGAATGGCAAGGCGCGAGATCGTGACACTGGAAGATGACCTCGACGGCTCCGAGGGCGATGTTCGTACAGTAAAGTTTGGCTTCGAAGGCGTTTCTTACGAGATCGATCTCGGGCCCGCGAACCACGACAAGCTAGCGCTGGCGCTCGCGCCGTTCGTAGCGGCAGCGCGCAAGGAGAACGGCCGACGCGGCGCTTCCTCGTCCGTGAAGCCTAAAGAACTCAGTGCGGCCGAGCAGCGTGCCTTCAACCAGCGAGTGCGCGAATGGGCCAAGGCCCAGGGCCAAGAGGTCAACGACCGGGGCCGGGTAGCAGCAAAGATAGTCGAAGCGTACAAGGCGGCCGGGCTCCACTGAGTCGGTGAGTCGTCGGCCGTTGGCAACTGAAGGCCCGTCGGTTCAGACGTTCGTTGTCCATGGCACCGCGTCCAGTGTCCTTACGATCTTGTGCGCAATAGCTGACGGTGGCGGTTGCTGGTCCGATCGCAGATCCTTTTTGGATGCCGCGTCGATGGGCTCGTCGTGTC
>NZ_JBFAOU010000333.1:0-4284 GCF_040675365.1 Catellatospora sp. NPDC049609
GAAGACACGACGAGCCCATCGACGCGGCATCCAAAAAGGATCTGCGATCGGACCAGCAACCGCCACCGTCAGCTATTGCGCACAAGATCGTTAACAAAACCGACGGCAGTGCGTCAACGTCCGGCCGGGCGGAGCGTCATCCACCAATCGCCGGTCATCCGCTCGGACTCGACGGTTATCGTGATCGTCGCTCCCGGCCCCGGCTTGAAGCGGTAACCCCCGAGGTACGTCTGCTCGGAGTCCAGGGAGCCGCTGTACGTCATCGCGCCGTCGGTCTGGTAAGTCCACCAGTCGAGCTCCCTCAGTGGCACGCCGTCTACGGCTATGCGCAGGCGTCCCGGGGTCTGCGCCTCGGCGCGCAGCTCGATCGTGCCGTGCCAGGTCAGCGTGGCACTGTGGGCGCCGCGGGCCGTCAGCACGGTGACACCGGCTGGCTTCATGTTCAGGAGCGGGTCGCTCAACGGTGGCAGGGTCGCCGGTGGCGTGGGAAGCGGGAACTCGGCGAAGGTGATCGAGTCGGCGATCGCGAGGGTGAGCGTGCCCGCTGGTAGCGGTTCGCCAGCTAGCGCGTTTTCCGGCCGAGCAGGCGCGAGATCGACGGTCATGGTCGCCGGGTGGCCTGCCACCAGGCCGAGCATCGCCGGGTCCAGGCCGACGCGGCTGGCGCTCACCCCGATGTTGTCGTCGTGCATGCAGGTGGCGAGGGCGGCCCGGTGACCGTTGACCCAGATCTGCACGGTCAAGGGCAAGAAGGTCTTGTGCCGGCAGCCGATGTATACAGTCTGGGGCTGGGTGCCGGGCGTCCAGGTCAGCGCGGCCGGAACGTGGTCGGCGTAGCCGTGCTGGGCCGATGCGACCACCCTGTAGTAGGTGTCGCCTCCACCTGGGGTGGTCGGCTGGCCGTGCACGTACCGTGGGACCTCGACTGGGAACGCCGGTTCCGGCAGGGCGTTGCGCCCCAGTTGCGGGACCAGGGCGTACGCGGCGATCAGCGCGAGCGCGGCCAGACACGCCGCCGCGATCCCGGCGATGCGGCGGCGACGGCGACCCGCGATGCGGTGGTGCACCGCGACCAGGCGCTCGTTGCCCGCCGGAGCCTCGTCGTCCGGTAGCGGCAGCGAACGCAGGCTCGGGTCGAGGCGAAGCTTCGCCAGCCCCTTCGAGGCGTGGGTCTTCACCGAACCAGCCGAGATGCCCAGCGTACGGGCAATCTCAGCCTCGCTGAGGTCCTCGAGGTAGCGCAGCACCAGCACCAGCCGCTGCTGCCGAGGCAGCCTCGACAAGGCGCGCCAGACCTGGTCCCGCTCGTCGATCGCGGCCTGCGGCGACGGCACGGCCCACTCAGGCAACTGACCGGTGGGCCGCTCACCATTCCATCTACGTCGCCACCAGGAGTTGTAGGTGTTGGCCAGGACCGTGCGGACGTACGGCTCGGGATTGCCGTCGATGCGCGCCCATGCCGACCAGGACTTGGCCAGCGCGGTCTGCAACAGGTCCTCGGCCAGGGCGTGATCGCCGGTTAGCAGGTACGCGATACGCAACAGATGCCGCGAGCGCACCATCACAAACTCGTCGAACGTCGCCGTCTCAGCCATCGCGTCCCGCCTCCCGATCATCCTGTCAGCAACCCGTACCGGCCGAGCCGCCGGTTAGGTTGAACCGCGTCTCGACGAATCTCGGGACGCGAGATTGCCGGGTCGAGATGGGAACTGCACCTCGTGATCAAACAATTGCTCGAACGCGTCGGGATCACGACACCACGTGCACCTTGGCCGCTGGAACCAGCGAGCTGGAAGAGGCGGGTGGACGCCACGGGCACACAGTTCTACCCGGCAGGCTCGTCCGGTCGGCGACTGCGAGCATGATTCCGGTACGCAAGCCGAGTCGTCCGCAGGCTTGCTGGGTGACTATCGGTGGGACGCGGCTGAGGGCGCTGAGCAGACTATCGCTTTTGATGCCGTGCGGCGTGTGGGCGACAGCGAAGTCCGTATCCGCCCAGGTCTGATGCCCGCGGACTCGATGCTTGTCTTGTCTGTTCAGGCTCAGGACAGCGATGCCTTCCTCGCGATCGAAAAATACGTTGCGCCCGGGCCGGAGCGCGTCGTCGAAGTTCGACGTCGCCGTCCCCGCTCCCGCAGTCTCCGAGACGCCGTGACCACGGTTCCGACACCGGCGTTCCTGTCGACTGACCAACGATGAACAGGAACTGAAGATCCAGAAGTACGGTTCAGGAAGCGACCAGGAGCAATCCCCGCACCGCACCTCAGGCCGACTCGACGCCAACGGACGTCCGCCAGCGATAGTTGCGCGCCCAAGTCGTCCAGGTAGCGATGGGCCGTGCGGTACGGACACCTCAAGGCGACGATGGCACCCGGGCATGCGACCGCGTCTTTCCGCTTCGGCGCTACTTCGGCACGGCTCCCTCCGCATTGCCAGCCCTGCCGATGTTGCGGATGTCGCGCAGCGACGCGGCGAGGCCGTGCTTGAGGCGCGTGCCGGCGGGGCGCTCGACGTACCGGTGGATGAGCCACGCGGCACCGAGCATCAGCACGACCGTCCCCGCCAACAGCAGCCAGTGCGACACGTGGCGGCGCAGGCCGAGGACGAGAGTCTGCCCGATCGACTGGTGAATCAGGTACAGCGGATAGGTCAGTGCGCCCGCCGTCACCCACGACCGCCCGCGGACCGCGCGGAACGCGCCCAGCGCAACAGCGATCATGATGGCCCAGAATACGGTGACCACTGCGGCCACAATCCACCAGTTGTGGTGGAAGTTGACCACCGCCGGGTATCCGTCGAGCCGGTAGAGCGCGATCAGCCAGTTCAGGCCGACCAGCCCCCACAGCAGCAGGTTGGGCCCGAACCGGTGGATGAGGAACAGCACGATCCCTGCGACGAAGTACGGTGCGGAGTCCGCCACGATCATCGCGGAGACCCATCCCTGGTTCCATGTCGTGGAGAAGACCGCGACGATGGTCCACAGCGTGCAGAAGTACACGACCCTGCGGTAGGTCACTCCCAGCCACGCCACGATCGCGAATAGTAGGTAGAAGCGCAGCTCCGCGCCGAGCGACCAGTAGGACCAGTCCTGGTCGGTGACACCCAGGCCGCTCTGCAGCATGGTCAGGTTGACCAGCGATTCGGGCGCGGGCAGCGGCCCGCGCAGCACCGGCCAGGCTGCAAGGACGGCGGTGGTGAGCACGAGGCCGATCCAGTACGCCGGGAACAACCGCGCCACCCGGGACACTGCGAATTCGCCGAGGCTGCGTCCCCAGCTGCTCATGCAGATCACGAACCCGCTGATGAGGAAGAACAGCTGCACGCCGAGCCAGCCGAACGTGGCCATCACGGCAAGGCCGCCGAACAGGTCCGCAGGATCGACACCCCAGGGGCCGCGCACGAGGTGGTGCGCAACCACCATAAGCGCCGCGACCAGCCGCAGGCCGTCCAGAACCAGCAGGCGGCCACCGACTGCCGGGGGTGGTTGCGTTTCAGCCGCTGCCCCGCCCGCAGCGTGGGGAGCCCTTGCCAACGCCTTCGGCGCCGCACTCGACACTAAGCCAGCTCCTCACATGCCGCTTACATGGGTTTCATCCCGTTTCGCCATCGGCGGGATGAAGAACCGTACGTGGCAGACGCTCGTGCTGCCCACTTGTTTCGCGGAAGTTGCGGCGATCCAGGCGTAAACCAGGAACCGGCAGGCACGGACGCAAGTTCCCGCCGCGGTGAAGGCACTGGCGGACGCACCACCCACCCGCATCGAGCGCGATGTTTCAATCAGAGAGGGTTGCCGTGCCGGCCGCTGCGGCTGGGCCAGATGGGTGACGCGGCGGCATTCACGGCTGGCTGCTCTCACGCGGTTGGCGCGTATGCAGGGTGCCGGTATGAAGGTGCACGCCTCGGGGGCGTGATCGCCTCGACCGGCGCCGCACAGGGGTGTGTGAAACGGCGCCTGGGCGTCCCCGGTCCTGGCACCACTGTGGGAACGATGAACTGTGACGCCTTACGCATTGACTCCGGCTGCGCGACACTCGTGGGAGGGCCAGGTCGCTGTACCTGTGTCGTTGCGCCTTGGCTGTCTGCTGTGCCGCTCTCACGAATCCGCATCGCAATGCATATTCGTGAGTTCCTGTCCGCATTTGACATGTTATAAGCCTCGTTCGTTGACGTTCTTTACGGCGCCGTCTTGCTTACGATCTTGTGCGCAATAGCTGACGGTGGCGGTTGCTGGTCCGATCGCAGATCCTTTTTGGATGCCGCGTCGATGGGCTCGTCGTGTCTTCA
>NZ_JBFAOU010000334.1:0-4281 GCF_040675365.1 Catellatospora sp. NPDC049609
AAACGCTACCTGGCCCGCGAGATCTACCAGATCATCACCGCTGAACACCCTTATGGATGCCAAGCCTCAGCGGCTTGACATCCATAAGAGCATCCATGGTGCGGTCAGCGGACGCGCTCGAACTCCAGGAAGCGGTACTCGACCAGGTCGTGCAGCAGCACCCACTGCAGCGCGTCCCCGCCGACCAGCGACTGCCAGTACTCGCCCGACAGCCGCAGCGGCCGTCCCGCCGCGACCAGCAGGCTGATTCCGCGATCGCGCGGGCGGCGCAGCTCCAGGTACGGCGTCAGGTCGAGGTCGCGCACCAGGCTCAGCCCGTGCGCGGCGGCGAGCGTACGCACCTGGTTGACGGTGATCAGCGACGCGGCGTGCCAGCCGGCCCGGAACTCGTCCAGGCGGCGCGCGGCCCGCGGCGAGGCGGGCGGCGACTTCGAGGCGAGGAAGTCGTCGCAGACGGCGAGCCGGCCACCCGGCTTCAGGCTGCGCGCGGCCTCGCGGAAGTAGCCGTCGGCGTCCGGGCTGTGCAGGAACGCCTCGATGGAGAACGTGAGGTCGGCCTGCCCGGCCAGGTCGTCGGGCAGCGCGAGGTAGTCGCCCTCGCGGCAGCGTACGCGGTCGGCGGCGCCCGCCCTGGCGATCAGGTCACCGGCCCGCGCGGCCTGCACGGGGCTGATGGTGATGCCCTCGCCGGAGATGTCGGCGCGGCCGGCCAGGTAGAGCAGGCTGGCGCCCAGGCCGCAGCCGAGGTCCACCACGCTCGCGCGCCCGTCCAGACCGGACAGGATGTCGAGCAGGAGGTCGTCGACGTGGTGGAAGGCGGCTTCCCGGCTCTCCACCCCGGGGGCCCAGACGGCGCGGTGGATGGACGCGCCGCCCTGCCCGAGCCGCTCGAAGGCGGCGGCGTTGCGATCGTAGTAGCGCCGCACCCGGTCCCTGCGCGTAGCCGTGTCGGGCTGAGAGGTCATGGGCGGCTACTTTAGACGAACAACGCAAGGTGCGCCCGCCGAGGAGATCGATCATCGTACGCGGCGAAGTCGTCGCGGCGGCCGATCCTGGACAGGGAACCGGTCCTGGTGCACGCGCCGAGGAGCGAGGCACCAGGACCGGGGTATCGGAGAGGTCAGCCGGCGACGGCCACCGGCTCGCGGGCCTGCTCGGCCTGGCGCAGCTTCTCACCCTCCACGTCCACATCGGGCAGCACGCGGTCCAGCCAGCGCGGCAGCCACCAGGCACCGCGGCCCAGCAGCGACATCAGCGCCGGGACGATGGTCATGCGGACCACGAACGCGTCCACCAGCACGCCGAAGGCGAGCGCGAAGCCGATCGACTGGATCAGCGTCTCGCCGGAGAAGACGAAGCCGCCGAACACGCTGATCATGATGATGGCCGCGGCGGTGACCACGCGGGCGCCGTGGCGGAAGCCGGTGACGACCGCCTCGCGCGCCTCGGCCCCGTGCACGTAGTCCTCGCGCATCCGGGTCACCAGGAACACCTGGTAGTCCATGGCCAGGCCGAACAGGATGCCGATCAGCAGCACCGGCAGCATGCTCATGATCGGCCCGGTCTCCTGCACGCCGAAGACCTCGCCCAGCCAGCCCCACTGGAACACGGCCACCACCGCGCCGAACGTGGCGGCGACGCTGAGCAGGAACCCGAGGGTGGCCTTCAGCGGCACCAGGATCGACCGGAACACGAGCAGCAGCAGCAGGAACGCCAGCCCGACCACGACGGCCAGGTACGGCACCAGCGCGTCGTCGAGCGTGGTGGACACGTCGATGGCCAGCGCGGTGACGCCGGTGACCGCGATGGTGGCGCCGGTGGCGGCGGTGACGGCACCGGCCTTGTCCCGGATGGCGTGCACCAGGTCGGCGGTGGCCGCGTCGTTCGGGCCGGTCTTCGGGATGGCGGCCAGCAGCGCGGTGCGGCCGTCGGGGCTGACCCCGTTGGGCGCGACGTAGAGCAGGTTGTCCATGCCGGACAGCTGGCCGGCGACGGCGCCGGCGGCCTGCTGCGGGTCGGCGCCCGCGGGCAGCTCGGCCACGATCACCAGGGCTCCGTTGAAGCCCGGCCCGAAACCTTCGGTGATCATGTCGTACGCCTTGTGCTGGGTGGTGTCGGCGGCCTGCATGCCGTCGTCGGGCAGGCCGAGGCGCAGGTCGGCGGCCGGGATCGCGAGCACGCCGAGCGCGGCGACCGACACCAGCAGCATCGGCACCCGGAAGCGCACCACGAAGCGGGCCCACCGCTCGCCGAGCGGGACCGGACCGGTGTCGGACTCGGGGTCGGGCGTGCTGCGGCCGAACAGGCGGCCCTTGACCAGCCGATCGCCGGTGAAGCCGAGCAGCGCGGGCAGCAGGGTGATCGCGACCAGCACCGCGACGGCGACGGTGGCCGCGGCGGACAGGCCCAGGCCGGTCAGCAGCGGGATGCCGACCACCGTCAGCGCGGCCAGCGCGATGATCACGGTGAGCCCGGCGAACACCACGGCCGAGCCGGCGGTGCCCGCGGCGTGCCCGGCGGCGTCCGCGCCGTCCTTGCGGACGAGCAGCTCGTGCCGGAAGCGGGAGACGATGAACAGCGCGTAGTCGATGCCGACGGCGAGGCCCAGCATCAGCGCCAGGATCAGGCTGTTGGAGTTGATGTCCGCCCAGCGGGACGCGATGGCGACGCCGGCCAGGCCGACGCCGATGCCGGCCAGCGCGGTGAGCAGCGGCAGCCCGGCGGCGACGAGCGAGCCGAGGGTCACGATGAGCACGACCGCGGCGACCGCGATGCCGATGACCTCCACGACACCGGTCTTCGGGTTGGCCCGCAGCGCGTCGCCGCCGACCTCGACCGCGAGCCCGGCGTCCCGGCCGGTGGCGGCCGCGTCGAGCAGCGCGTCCCGGTCGGCGTCGGTCAGCTCCATGCCCTGCACACCGTAGGTGACCTGGGCGAACGCGTAGCGGCCGTCGAGGGAGATGGACTTCGCCGTGTACGGGTCGACGACCCGCGCGACCTGCGGCGCGGCGTTCAGCTCGGACACCACGCGGCCGATGGCGGCCTGCACCTCGGGGTCGGCGACGGTCTTGCCCTCGGGCATGCCGAAGACCACGCGGGCGCTGGCCCCACCGGCGTTCGCCTCGGGGAAGCGCTCGGTGAGCCGGTCGATGGCCTGCTGCGCCTCGGTGCCCGGGATGCTGAAATCGTTGGTCATCTTGCCGGAGAGCGTCGCCGCGCCGGCACCGGCGAGCGCGATCAGCAGCACCCATACGCCTAGTACCAGCCAGCGCCGGCGGTATGAGAACCGGCCGATCCGGTAGAGGAAGGTCGCCACGTCGAGGACTCCAAACGGGGAAGGGTGTGACTGTCATCACGGCGAAACGCGCTGTTCACGCGCCTGTCGGGGGCCGCCGTATCCGGCTCGGACACTAGCCGTTCGTCAAGGTGGGAGCAAGCCGATCGGCAAGGAGTGAGCAAGACGATCGGCAAGCTTTCAGCTTTACGTTCGGCTGGCTTCCAGCTTGACGTGCGGCTGGGCACCGCCCTGCCGATCGGCTAGCTTTGGCGCGGATGAGGGACTAGCTTTGGTTTGCTTGATCTGGTAAGGAGTACGCCGTGACCGCTGTGGCGCAGGCCGACTCGCGCGGCCCCGAGCGCACCCGGCAGCGCCTGCTCGACGAGGCATGCCGGCTGTTCGCCCTGCACAGCTTCGCGGGCACCTCGCTGCAGATGATCGCGGATACCCTCGGCGTCACCAAGGCCGCGATCTACCACCACTTCAAGACCCGCGACGAGATCCTGACCGCGGTGATCCAGCCCGCCATCGACGAGCTGCGCGCGGTCATCGCGGTCGCACAGGCCCAGCGCACCGCCGCCGCCCGCGCCGACGCCATGCTGTCCGGCATGGTCGACCTGACCGTCCGGCACCGGGCCCTGATCGGCATGATCGGCATGGACGCCGGGGTGACCAACGCGCTGCAGAGCCACCCGGACATCGTGGAGCTGATCCAGCGTCCGGCCGAGCTGATGCGGCTCGACGGCAGCCCCGGCGCGGAGATCAACGCGACCATCGCGCTCGCGGGCATCGCCACCGCGGCCTCCTCGCCGGTGCTCCAGCACCACGACCAGGACGTGCTCCGCGACCTCATGCTCGCCGCCGGCCGCCGCGTCCTCGGCCTGCGCACCCGCCGCGCCGCGTCGTGATCGTGAGGAAGCCGCCGGACTGTGTCGTCCGCGGGCGTCAACTTCTGTGTTGTCGCGACAACACAGATCGGAAGAGCGGAGGTAGGGTAAGAGTGT
>NZ_JBFAOU010000335.1:0-4230 GCF_040675365.1 Catellatospora sp. NPDC049609
CACCGGGCGGGGGCCCCCCCCGCGGGTGCCGGGGCCCCCCCCCCGGGGCCGGTCAGAAGACCGGGACGCCCTCGCGGACCAGGCGCCAGTTCGGCTGGAAGAAGTCGGCCGGGTCGATGACGCCCTTGGCCTGCGCCCAGTCGATGAGCAGCTGGCGGATCTCCTGCTGCGCGTTGTACACCTGCGGCTTGACGATGCCGGGGAACCCGCCGCCGCCGCTGCGGCGGTAGTTGTTCACCGCGACGACGAACCGGTCGGCGTCGGCGACCGGGGTGGCCGTGCCGGCGTGGTGCAGCGCGGTGATGCGCTGGCCGACCGGCTTGCTGATGTCGATGTCGTAGTCGATGCCGGAGAACGTGTCGTAGTTGTAGTCCGGCACGGTCGGCTCGCTGATCGTGGCAGGGTCGACCGTCGCCCCCACGGCGTGCGTGCGGAAGTACTTGGCCGAGTACTCCAGGTACGCCCGGATCTCGGCGCCGGTGAGCACGACCGCTTCCAGGGTGTTGTCGTAGATGTAGAGCCCCGCGACGTCCTTGATCTTCACGTCGCCGGCCGGGAACAGCGCGGTGCGGCTGAACGGGGCCGAGATCGACAGCACCGGCAGGTCCGCGTACTCGGTGCCGGCCATGGCGGCGGCGACCGTGTCGGCCTGCACCTTGTTGATGAAGTCGAGGATGGGGGTGTCGACGTAGCGCGACTGCGCCGCGGACAGCTCGACGACCGAGGTGGCCACCACCTGGTTGATGTAGGCCACGGTCTTGTCGTGCTGGGCCTTCACGGCGGCGACGACCTTCGGGTCCTCGACCACGGTGTTGGTGTTGAGCATGGTGGCGTGCTTGCTGAGCACCTTCCAGCGGCCGCGCTCGCGGGTCAGCGTGAAGTCCATCCGGGTGACCCGCTGGCCCCACTTCGACGGCTCGGAGGTCAGCACCTGCTCGCCGGTCGCCTCGTTCGTGACGAACTTCTCCACGATCTCGGCGTGCGCGTGGCCGAACAGGATGGCGTCGATCCCGGGCACCTGCTGCGCGATCAGCGCGGTCGGGTTCTCGTTGGGCAGCTCGGTGCCGTAGCTGGACACGCCGCTGTCGCCGCCGTGCGCGGAGATCAGCACGATGTCGGCACCGCGCTCGCGCATGATCGGCACGTACTTGGCCGCGGTGGCGATCATGTCCTCGAAGCGCAGCACGCCCTCGACGTTGGCCTTGTCCCAGATCGCGACGCCCGGGTTGGTCAGGCCCAGGATGCCGACGCGCAGCGACGGCGCGCCGGGGCCGAGCGAGACCTTCTTGATCACGTACGGCTCGAACGCCGGCTTGCCGTTGCGCACCTTGACCGCGTTGGCGGCGAGCGCCGGGAAGCCCAGCTGGCGGATCCACAGGTCGAGCAGCGGCAGGCCGTAGTTGAACTCGTGGTTGCCCAGCGTGATGGCGTCGTAGTCGATGACGTTCATCGCGCGGGCCATCGGGTGCCGCTCGCCGGTCTCGGTGATCGGCTCCTGCTTGGCGTAGAACGTCGCCAGCGGGGTGCCCTGGATGGTGTCGCCCGCGTCCAGGACCAGGGTCGCCTTGCCGCGGCGCTCGGCGCGGATCTGGTTGACCAGGGTGGCGACCTTCGCGACGCCGACGTCGTTGTGTGCGCTGTCGTCGTACTCCTTGTCGCGGTAGTAGTCCCAGTTGAAGACGTTGCCGTGGGTGTCGGACGTGCCGAGGACGGTCAGGTCCCAGGTCGTCGGCCGGCCCTTGTCGCCCGCGTGCGCCGGGGCGGCGACGGCCAGCGGGCCGGCGACGACGGCCGCGGCGGCGCCGGTGAGCAGCTGGCGCCGCGACGGCATGCCGGAGGGGGAGGTCATGTCGTGAACCTTTCCGAGGTGGGGCGCCCGGGGTGCGGCGCCGTCCGGCACCCTAGCCGCACGGCGGAGGTCGATGCCACCCGAACGGCGTCGGCCTGGCTCACACCACCGAGGATGCGTCCGATATGGTGCGGTATGCGCCGTCGTTGGCTCTTCGCCGATCAGCTCGGGCCGCACTTCCTCGACCGCGCCGACCAGCCCGTGCTGCTCGTCGAGTCCAAGGCGGTGTTCCGTCGCCGGGTCTTCCACCGGCAGAAGGCCCACCTCGTGCTCTCCGCGCTGCGCCACCGCGCGGCCGAGCTGGGCGAGCAGGCCGTCTTCCTGCGGACCGAGACCTACCGCGAGGCGCTCGACCGGGTGCGCGAGCCGCTCGAGGTCTGCCACCCCACCTCCCGCGCGGCCCGGCGGCTGGTCCGCGCGGCCGGGGTCGAGCTGCTCGCCCCGCGCGGCTTCGTGAGCAGCCCGCAGCAGTTCGCCGACTGGGCGCGCGGGCGCTCCCGGCTGCGCATGGAGGACTTCTACCGCCACGCGCGGGTGCTGCACGACCTGCTCATGGACGGCGACCAGCCGGCGGGCGGGCGGTGGAACCTCGACGCCGACAACCGCCAGCCGCCGCCGCGCTCGGGGCACCTGGACGTGCCCGCCCCGCCGATGCCCGCCGAGGACGACATCGACGCGGAGGTCCGCGCGGATCTCGACCGCTGGGCGGCCGAGGGGGTGCGCTTCCTCGGCCGCGACGGGCCGCGGCTGTTCCCGGCCACGCACGCCGAGGCCGCCGAACGGCTGCGCCACTTCGTCCGCCACCGGCTCGCCGCCTTCGGCCCGTACGAGGACGCGATGCTCTCCGGCGACCCGTGGCTGGCGCACAGCATGCTCTCCGCCGCGCTCAACCTGGGCCTGCTCGACCCGCTCGACGCGGCGCACCGGGCCGAGGAGGCCTACCGCGCCGGCGACGTGCCGCTGTCCAGCGCGGAGGGGTTCATCCGGCAGCTGATCGGCTGGCGCGACTACATCTGGCACCTGTACTGGCACCTCGGCGAGCGGTACGCGCGCCGCAACCGGCTGGGCGCGCGGCGCACGCTGCCCGGCTGGTTCGAGGAGCTGGACGCGGGCGCGGTGCGGGCCCGGTGCCTGTCCGACGTGCTCGCCGGCGTGCGCGACCGCGGCTGGGTGCACCACATCCCCCGGCTGATGATCCTCGGCAACTACGCGCTCCAGCGCGGCTGGCGGCCGGACGAGCTGGCGGGGTGGTTCCACCGCGCGTTCGTCGACGGATACGAGTGGGTGATGACCGCCAACGTGGTCGGCATGAGCCAGTACGCCGACGCGGGCGAGATCACCACGAAGCCGTACGCCGCGGGCGGCGCGTACGTCAACCGGATGAGCGACTACTGCGGCGGCTGCCCGTACGACCCGCGCCGCCGGCTCGGCGCCGACGCCTGCCCGTACACCGCCGGCTACTGGGCGTTCCTGGACCGCAACCGCGAACGGCTGGCCGGCAACGTCCGGCTGGCGCAGCCGCTGCGCCAGCTGGACCGGCTGCCCGACCTCGAAGCGGTGTCCGATCAGGAGCGGCGCCGCGGCTCCCGCGCACCCTGACCGCCCCCCACCGCGGCCATGCGACCGGCGGGCAGGCCCCACACCAGCGCCAGCACCAGACCGGCCAGCAGGCCGATGCCGTGGTCGTCGCCGAGCACGGTCATCACCCCGGCACCGCAGACGACGACGGCGAGCAGGCCCAGGACCGGCGGGCGGGCGCGGCCCGCCCGGTGCGCCGCGGCGGCCAGCGCGATGGCGACCGTGCCCGCCACTGTCGCCGCGACGGCACCCGCCGCGGCGAGGAAGGTCAGGTAGACGGCGAAGTGGCCGGCGTAGAGCAGGGCCGGCAGCGGTGGCGGGCGACCGGTGCGCCAGGCCGTGACCGCGAGGGCGCCGATCAGGCCGGCGACGACGTCGGAGGAGCCGCCGCCGCTGCCGGACGGGTCCAGCACGACCGTCACGACCGCACCGGCCAGGCCCGCCGCGAGACCCACGGCGAGCCAGCGGATCCGGCCGCACCACCGCTCGACGACCACGCCGACCAGCACCAGCCCGAGCGTGTTGTACGCGAACTGCCCCCACCCGGACGGCTGCACGAGCAGCGCGGTCAGCACCCGCCACCACTGCCCCTCGCCGACGATGCCCGCATCCCGTTGCAGCGTGCCGGCCACGGCCGGCACGGCGAGCTGCGCGCCGAAGAACAGCGTGCTGACCACGGCCGCCGCGACGGTGAGCGGGCTGTCGCGCAGGAGCTGCCTGGTCCGCGCCGCCGGGCCGGGTGGCTTCGCACCCGGCGACGACGCGAGGGGCGGCGCGGTCATGGCCCCCATCGTGCCGCACCG
>NZ_JBFAOU010000336.1:0-4226 GCF_040675365.1 Catellatospora sp. NPDC049609
GGCCGGCCAGGCCGTCAGGCGGAGGCGCGGAGGATGAGCTCGGGGTCGAAGATGACGCTGGTGGTGCGGTTGGTCGCGACAACTCCCGGGTTGTCGCCCGCAGCGGAGTTCGGTGCCGCTACGGCCGCGAGGCCGCCGCCCCTGCCGGGTGCGGGTGGCTGCCCGACGGGGTGGCCTGCGGCGACACGGTGGGGCTCACCGACGTCGTCCGGCTCGGCGCGGCGTCAGGGCGTATCCCCGGTGCCGACGAGGCGGTCGGCGCGGCTGCCGGGCTCGCCGTCCCCACGGGGCTCGGCAGCGGTGCCGCGGAGGCCGCGACGCCCGCGGGTGCGGGGGCGGCGGTGCCGGTCGTGCCGTAGGTGAAGGTCACGTCGGCGACGTCGCCGCCGGTCAGGTTGTTGGACAGCTGCCACACCAGGCCGGCGTCGCCCGAGGCGTCGATCACGCCGGGCGTGAAGACCTTGTCGCCGTTCCAGTCGCCGACCAGCGGCACCGTGAAGACCGCGCCGAAGCCGAGGCGGAGCTGGACCGGGCCGCCCGTGGCGGCGTTGGTCAGGTAGTAGTCGTGGCGCTCGCCGTCCATGTCGACCGTGCCCGGCGTGAACGTGCGGTTGCCGTCCCAGTCGCCCACGAGCGGCGTCTTCGCGCTGTCGCCGTACTCGAACGAAAGCTCGGTCTGCGGCTTGGCGAAGGTGTTGGTCAGCTTCCACTCGTGCAGCTTGCCGCTGCCGTCCACGGCGCCCGGGGTGAACGTGCCGTTGCCGTCCCAGTCGCCGACCACCGGCACGTCCTCGATGTCGCCGAAGCCGGTGTGGATGTCGGCGGGCCCGCTGCGGAAGCTGTTGACCAGGTAGAAGTCGCGGCGCTTGCCCTCGGCGTCGACCGTGCCCGGCGTGTACGTGCCGTTGCCGTCCCAGTCGCCCACCAGCGGCGCCTTGCCCACGTCGCCGTAGGTGAAGTCCAGCGCCGGGTCGGGCGTGCCGTCGAGGGTGTTGGACAGCCGCCAGCGCCACGTGTCGCCCTCGGCGCTGACCAGGCCGGGCGTCATGGTGCCGTTGCCGTCCCAGTCGCCCACCACCGGCCGGGGCAGCGGACCGGCCGGGTTCGCGGCGAGGCTCTGCAGCTCGGCCAGGTTGCCGTTGAAGACGTTCTGGTCACCGGGCAGCTTGCCGTGGTTGGCGTACTGCCACAGCGTCCAGCGGTTCCACCCGGCGGGCAGCCCGCGCACCTTCTCGGTGTAGCTGGACACGAACAGGTAGTGGTCGCCGAAGTCGTCGTTGCTGCCGGTGCACGGGTTCCACCAGTTGGGGTTCGTGTAGATCATGGTCTTGCTGCCGGTGCGCTCGTGCACCCGCTGGGTGAAGTCGCGGATGAAGCGCCCCAGGTCGCTCTTCGACTCGCCCCAGCACGGGCTGGGCGCGACGTACTTGCCGCCCAGCTTGTACGGCCACTCGATGTCCAGCATCGGCGGCAGCGTCCGGCCGTCGTTGCGGTACTGCGCCCGGTCCAGGAAGAAGTCGGCCTGGGTGCGGCCGTTGGTCCGGTCCGGCCGGGCGAAGTGGTACGCCCCGATCAGGATGCCGTTCTTCTTCGCGTTGGCGTAGTTGTACGTGAAGGTGTCGTCGACGTAGTGCACGCCCTCGGTGGCCTTGGCGTAGACGAACCGGGCGCCCTTGTCCGCCACCTTCTCCCAGTCGATCTTCCCCTGGTGGTGGGAGACGTCGATGCCGGTGACCGGGTACCCCGACGGCGCGGCGGCCAGCGCGCGGGCCGTGGCGGGCGGGGCGGCCAGCGACGGCGGTGTGCCCGCCCCCGCCCAGCCGTCGGTGACCGGTTTGCCGTCCGGTCCCAGCGGCCCGGGCGGCGCCGCGGCGGCGGGCAGCGCGGTGAGCGACAGGCCCAGCGCGGCGAGCAGCGCGGCGCGGCGGATGGTGCGCAGGCGTTTCACGGTGGTGCTCCTCAGTGCAGTGCGGACGGCGGTTCGAGCGGGACACCGGGCGGGGGAGCGAAGGTGGGGGCCGGCGACGCGGTCGGGGTGCCGGCCGGGGGAGCGGATGCCGGGCCCGGCGAGGCGGTCGGGGCACCGGGCGCAGTGATCGCCGGGTCCGGCGAGGCGGTCGCGGCCGGGCTGGGCACCGGCACCGGGCCGGTCGGCAGGACCGGGCCGGACGCCGCCGGGGACGGGCCGGGGGAGGCCGGGACGGCGGACGGGGCCGGGCGCACGGGCGGGGTCGGGCTGTCGCTCGGGCGCGGGCGGGGGACCACCACCGGCGAGGCGGACGGGCCCGGCGCGGGCGAGACCGGGGCGGGCCCGCCCGCGTACGCGAAGACCGTGTCGGCGACGCCGCTGGCCAGCGCGTTGGACAGGCGCCAGGTGTGCCCGTCGGCGGGGTCGGCCACGCCGGGGGTGAAGAAGCCGTCGCCGTCCCAGTCGCCGGGCACCGGCATCGAGTCCACGCCGCCGAACGCCACCCGGACCTCGGTCGCCGGGTCGTCGAGCCGGTTGGTCAGGTGCCAGTCGCGGTGCTCGCCGCCGAAGTCCACCACGCCGGGCGTGAACACCCGGTCGCCGTTCCAGTCGCCCACCACCGGCGTCTTGCGCACGTCGCCGTACCCGACGTGCACATCGTGGTCGCCGCCGGCCAGGGAGTTGGACAGGTACCAGTCCCGCACGTCGCCCTCGGCGTCGACGACGCCCGGGGTGAACGTGCCGTCGCCGTCCCAGTCGCCGACCACCGGCTGCTTCTCCACGTCGCCGTAGCCGACCCGCACGTCGGGCTCGCCGCCCGCCAGCGTGTTGGACAGGTACCAGTCGTGGTGCTCGCCGGTCAGGTCGACGGTGCCCGGGGTGTACGTGCCGTCGCCGTCCCAGTCTCCGACGATGGGCAGCTTGCGCACGTCGCCGTAGACGAAGTCGGCGTGCGTCACGGCGCCGCGCGGGTCGTCGGACAGCCGCCAGCGCCAGCCGTCTCCCTCCGGGAACGCCACGCCGGGGGTGAGCCGCCCGTCGCCGTCCCAGTCCCCGGCCAGCGGGTACCAGACGGCCTCGTTCTCGATCACGTTGAGGTAGCGGTAGGCCCGGTACTTGCCGCGGCTGTAGCCGGACTCCGACCACCTGCGGTGCTTCACCGACGGGGGCGTCTGCTCGTACATCACGAAGTCGCCGCCGGGCTCGTCGACCCAGCGCTCGAACAGCACCACGTGCGAGCCGTCCCTCGGCCGCGACCGGTTGTGGTGCAGCAGCATGTCGCCGGGGCGCAGGTCCTCGAAGTCGACCCGCTCGCCGACCTGGTGCAGGTCGCCCGTCCAGTGGTTGCGGGCCAGGTCCCACACCATCGAGACGTAGCCGGAGCAGTCGGTGCGCCAGCCCTTGCGGAACTTCAGCTGGCTGTACGCCACGTGCGCCTCGTGCCAGATCGCGGCGCGGGCGAGGATCTGCATCCGGGTGATCGGCCGGCCGGTGCCGCTGCCGGGCCCACCCGCCATGCCGTCCGGCTGCAGCGGCAGGCCCTGCGCGTCCACGCCCTGGGGGCGCGGCACGTCGACCACGTCGCCCTCGTCGGGCACCGCGGTCGCCGCGGGGATGCCCAGCGTGCCCACGGCGAGGGCGACCAGCAGCCCGGTCAGCACGCGGCGCAGCCCCGGGACCGCCCCCGCGCATGATCCCCAATGACGCATGCCCGGTTAACGGCGCGGTCGGCGATTGCGTTGCGCCTGCTCGGGCGCGCCGCGGCGAGATCATCTCGGGCGCGCCTCACGTTTGCCGGCCGCGCGGCGCGGGCATGTCCATCAGCAGCACGAAGGGAGTCCGACCATGCCCCAGCAGGCTTGGAGTGACAAGCGCGAGCGCCAGTACAAGCACATCAAGGCCAGCGCCCAGGAGCGCGGCAAGTCCGAGGACGTCGCCGAGGAGATCGCCGCCCGCACCGTGAACAAGGAGCGGGCCCGTGCCGGCGAGGCCAAGCAGTCCAGCGCGCTGTCGAAGAAGGACATCTCCTCCGGTCGCCGCGGCGGGCTGCGCTCGCACCGCGGCGAGGGCGGCCGCACTCGCGACCAGCTCTACGAGGAGGCCAGGAAGAAGAACGTCAAGGGCCGCTCGACCATGACCAAGGCCGAGCTGCAGCGCGCCGTCGACCGCTGACCCGGCCGCCGGCGCGGTGGTCCGGGCAGCCGAGTCGCTCGAGGAGAGCCTCGCCAAGCTGCAGCCCGCGCTGGCGGCGCTGCGG
>NZ_JBFAOU010000337.1:0-4221 GCF_040675365.1 Catellatospora sp. NPDC049609
CAACCTCGCCAAACGCGCCACCGGCGAAAGCACCCCAACCTGGCGAGACACCTGAACCGGCATCACTCACAAAATTCGTGAATCAGACGCCCTCTTAGCTTTGCTGCGGTTCAGGTCGGTGGTGCTGCGGCGGGGGACGGCCTTGATCGGGATGTCGGCGTCGTAGATGGTGAGGGTGTGCTCGTCGAGGGCGACGGTGACGAGCTTGCGGGCGTGGACCACGCCGACCTGGACGCGTTGCCCGGCGACCTGGATGCTGCCGGTGACCGAGACGATCCGCTCGACCGTCGGTGCGGCGGATGGTGGCGGGACAGGGGACGCTGGCCGGGCGTCGCGGATGCGGCCGCAGGCTATGGGCGGTAGTGGGCAGCGCAGGGTACGGCGCAGTTGCCCGGCCTCGTCGACGACGTGCAGCAGGATGCCGTCGAGACGGACCCGCACCCGCTGGCCAGCAAGAGGCATGCCGACGCTGATCTGACGGCCGGAGATGCTGATCCCGCCGCACGCATTGACGACCCGGTCGACCTCGACGGCGGTGGTCTGCGTCTCGACTTGCGGCAGCGGCGGCGACCCTGCCGGGGTGCCACCGTCGGCAAGCAGACGGGCCAGGTCGCGTTGTGACAGCCTCGATGCGCTGGACTTGATCCGGGCGCCGTCTTCGGTCAGCACATGCAGCCGGTCGGTGTCGACCCAGATCGTAACCCGGGTGCCGGCAAGGGTTGGGCCGAGCCATATCTGCTGCTGGGCGACACAAAGGTTGCCCGATGCCGGCACAACCCGTACGAGTTGCACCGGCTGCGGACGGTCGGTGGACACGATGACCGACCCGGCATCGACCTCGTCGACTGACGGCTTCCTCTGCGCAGGTGCCGTGGTGTCGGGCAGCAGCCCTGACGGCAGTCGCAGCGCCGGAGCGTCTGCTTCCAGTCGGTCCCGTCCTGGGACGGGCCGGTGGAACCGGTCAGCGGGAAAGGCGTCGCCGATGCCCTGATGCGGCCGATCGGAGTTGTACTCGGCGACGAACGCGTCCACCGCGGCCTGCGCCTGCTCGATCGTGGCGAACACCCGGCCGTCCAGACACTCACCCTGCAAACTCTGATGGAACCGCTCGACCTTCCCCGTGGTCGTCGGAGAACGGGGCTTGGTGTTGCGGGCCACTATGCCGTTCTCCCGGCAGATCCGCTCGAACATCACCTCACCGGGCCGCGGCGTGGTGAACCGGCCCGTGAACTGCTTGCCGTTATCCGTGAGTACCTCCCCGGGCACACCGAAACGGGCCAGCGCGGCAGCGAACGCGGCACAGACGGCCCGCCCGGTGGCCCGGCGAACAACGGTGGCGATCACGCAAAAGCGGGAGTGGTCGTCCACGCCGGTGACGACCTTCGCCTCGGTGCCGTCAGTCAGCAGCACCCCGCCGACGATGTCCATCTGCCACAACTCCATCGGCTCTGAACGTTCCCACCGCCGGTAGTCCTCCCGCCTGCGCTTCCGCGGCACTGCCGGGACCAGGTTGTTGCGGCGCAGAATCCGATACACCGTGGCCCGCGAAGGCGGCGGCGTCACACCGCGACGCCCGGCTTCAAAGCGCAGCCGACGCGGACCCCACCGAGGATGATCTCGCCGCAGCTCACACACCAGCGCCTCCGTCTCGGCGTCAACTCGATGCGGGCAGAGACGGGGCCGATGAGACCGGTCCTCCAAACCCTCGACGCCCTCGGCGGCATACCGGGCCAGCCAGTTGTGGACCGTCTGCCGCGACACCCCATAGCGGGCGGCAACGTCCGTCTTCGGCGTTCCGCCCAGGCACTCCATCACCGCATGGAACCGCTGCTCCAACACGCTCAACTCCGCAAGTCCCACCCGGTGCCCCTCACGCCTGGATACAGGCGCAACGAGCACCGGGCCGACCAGGTGTCAAGCATCAACCGAGGCCGCAGTGTCAAGCATCAACCGGCGCAGGACACGACCGCCATTGGTGCGTGTCGAAACTTTCCCTACGAGGTCAAGGCGGCCCGCAAGCGGGCCGCGCCGGGTCCTGGGACGCTGGCCGGCACGCCAGCCTGCGGCGCGCGCCGGGCCGCGCCCGGATCCGGCACCCCGCTACAGAAGCCATGAACTCGATGAAAGATCAACCGGCTCCACGGCGACGAGTTGCCACAGGTCAGCGCTGCGATCAATGCGTCCGCCGATCGCTCGTCAGTTACTGCGACGTGTTGCCCATCGACGACGCACCGAAGGCAGCCGGGGTCGTGCGGCAGGACTGGTCCAACGCCTCCAAGGTCAAGAGCAAAGACCTTCAAACCTCGGGCTCCGGGGAGGGACGCTCCCCGCCCACCGTCGGCCCGGGCAAAGCCTTCATGATCCCCCTGGCTGGTCAAGGTCGTTCGTCCAGCTGGGCGCTCCACCTTGACCAGCCAGGGGGATCATGACCACGGGGTGCGGGCCGACGGCAGACGGGGAGCTTGAGGCGCGACCTCACAACAATGCGGATCGCGCGGGGAACGTCTCGCCGTCAGAACCCACCGCCGCCGCTGGTGGACCCTCCCATGCCCCACGTTCGTTGAGTGTTCTCGACGTTTGAGTGTTCGCCATGCATTAGGTGATCAAAATGCGCATCTACCGGGTTGGTGCGGGGCCGTCGCGAGGCGATAAATACCAACAACGTGGTGATTACTGCTACCGCGCATCCAGCTATGGCTAGGTATGTTGTCACCGTGTCCTCCATAAAGCGGGTTCTCGGATACATGCGTTAATTCGGGCCGTGGCCAGCCGCGTTAGGCGGGTTCTTCTACGGATGGATAGCCACAAACCAGTCCCCGGTAAGGCGTTCAGCCTCGATCGCAATCGTGATCTTCGCGTCTTGGCGTGGGTCGAATCGATAACCATTCAGGTAGGTTCGACCTGCGGTCAGCGTGGTGCCGACCTGGTGCTTGCCCTCGACGGGGAACGTGCCGAAGTCGAGCGTAGATACCGGTATGCCGTCGACGGAGATCTGAAGCCGACCCGAAGACTGCGTCTGCGCGAGGACGGTGAGCTGGCCGCGCCAGGTCAGGGTGGTGGTGTGCGCTCCACCGGCCTCCAGCAGGGTGACTGTTGCCGGATCCACCCCATCCAGCGCGCGGTCGAGTGGCGCGGGTTCGGTCGGGCGTGGCGGTAGCGGAATTTGCGAGAACGGGACGAGCTCCCCCACCGCGACAGCTACCGTGCCTTCGAGCAGCGGCCCGCTCGCTCCGGGTGCGAGCTCTAGGCTCACGACGGCGGGGCGGCCCGCGACCAGGCCGAAGGTCTGCGGGTCGAGCATGGTGCGGAAGGTCTCCCAGGCCAGAAGCGAGTCGCTGACGCAGGGCCGTACGCCGGCGTCGTGGCCATTCACGCGGACCGTCACCGCCAAGGCGGATGTGCCTCGATGCTGGCACGCGATGAACAGCGCTTCCTGCTGACCGGTGGGCGTCCACGTCAGTGCGGGGTCAAGCCTGGCCGCGTAGTTGTGCTGGGCCTGCGTGGTCAGCCGGTAGTAGTCGATGTCGACGAACCCCGACCGGTTTTGCGCGTAGCGCGGCATTTCGATCCGGAAAGCGGGTTCGGGCAGGGCTTTGGTGCGCAACTGCGGAAGCAGGGCGTACGCGGCGATGAGCGCGACAGCCGCCAGACACGCGGCGACCACGCGGGTGACGTTGGCACGCCGGCGCCGCGCGACACGTTCGCGCACCGCGACCAGGCGCTCGTTGCCCGCAGGTGCGTCGTCGTCCAGCATGGGCAGCAGGCTCGGGTCAAGGCGCAGCTTAGCCAGCCCTTTGGACGCGTGGGTCTTCACCGAACCGGGCGAGATGCCCAGCGTCTGGGCGATCTCCGCTTCGCTGAGGTCCTCGAAGTAGCGCAGAACGAGAACCAACTTCTGCTGCTTGGGTAGCCTGCCCAAGGCCCGCCAGACCTCGTCTCGTTCGTCGACGGCCGCTTGCGGTGAAGCAGCCGCCCGATCGGGCAGAGCATCAGTGGGTCGCTCGCCGTTCCACCGACGACGCCACCATGAGTTGTAGGTGTTCGCGAGCACCTGACGCACGTAGGGCTCGGGGTCGCCCTGAATCCGCTTCCACGCAGACCAGGACTTCGCCAGGGCCGTCTGCAGTAACGATCTTGTGCGCAATAGCTGACGGTGGCGGTTGCTGGTCCGATCGCAGATCCTTTTTGGATGCCGCGTCGATGGGCTCGTCGTGTCTTCAG
>NZ_JBFAOU010000338.1:0-4215 GCF_040675365.1 Catellatospora sp. NPDC049609
CGGGTTCCAGGCAACGCACGCCGATCATGCCTGCGGCGAGCCTGGTTGCACAACTTATGCATCCCGCAGGTACTAACCTCACCGCACCGCTTGACTTCCGCAGACTTCCCGGTCCGATAGCCGACGTTTGGGACTGGCAGCACCACGGCGCGTGCAAAGGCCGTGACAGCCTGCAGTTTTTCCACCCTGATGGTGAAAGAGGCTCAATCTTAACGGACGTCCGTTAAGAAGGTGCCCTTCCTTTCGGGCTCAGTGCTTGAGGCGGGCCACCGCGTCGGCGATGACCTCGGGGCGTTTGCAGAAGGCGAACCGCACCAGGTGCCGCCCCGCGTCGACGTCGTCGTAGAACACCTGCGCCGGGATCGCCACCACGCCGCTGCGCTCGGGCAGGCCCAGGCAGAACTCGATGCCGTCGGCACCGCCCAGCGGCCGGATGTCGGTGGTGATGAAGTACGTGCCCTCGGCCGCCAGCACCCCGAACCCGGCGTCGGCCAGCCCGGCGCGCAACTGGTCGCGCCGCTCCTGCAGCCCGGTCGTGAAGCCGGTGAAGTAGGCGTCGGGCAGGCCCAGCGCCACCGCGACCGCCGGCTGGAACGGCCCGGCGTTGACGAAGGTGAGGAACTGCTTGACCCGCAGCACCGCCGACACCAGCGCGGCCGGGCCGCTGGCCCAGCCGACCTTCCAGCCGGTGCAGGAGAACGTCTTGCCCGCCGACGAGATGCGCAGCGTGCGCTCCCGCATGCCCGGCAGCGTCGCCAGCGGCACGTGCGGCGACCCGGCGTCGTCGAAGACCAGGTGCTCGTAGACCTCGTCGGTGACGGCGTACGCCCCGAACTCCTGGCACAGCTCGGCGACGAGCCGGAGCTCGGCGCGGGTGAAGACCTTGCCGGTCGGGTTGTGCGGCGAGTTGAGCAGCACCAGCTTCGTCCGCGGCCCGAACGCCGCCCGCAGCCGATCGGGGTCGAAGCCGTAGCGCCCGTCCGGTCCCGGCCGCAGCGTCACCGGCCGCCGGACCGCACCGGCCAGCGCGATGCTCGCCGCGTACGAGTCGTAGTACGGCTCGAAGCACACCACCTCGTCGCCCGGCTCGCACAGCGCGAGGATCGCCGCGGCGATGGCCTCGGTCGCGCCCGCGGTGACCACGACCTCGCCGTCCGGGTCGTAGTCCAGGCCCCAGAACCGGCGCTGGTGCGCCGCGATCGCCTGGCGCAGCACCGGCAGACCCGGTCCGGGCGGGTACTGGTTGTACCCGTCGCGCAGCGCCTTGGCGGCCGCGTCCAGCATCTCGGCGGGCCCGTCGGTGTCGGGGAAGCCCTGCCCGAGGTTCACCGCCCCGGTCTTGACGGCGAGCGCCGACATGGTCGCGAAGATGGTCGTGCCGAACGGGCGCATCCGCTCCACCAGCGGATCGACCCCGGAGAACCCAGCCGTCATGGCCCTATCTTCACCCACCGCCGGACCGGGCTCCGCGTGGGTTCACCGCCGTTCCCGGCAGATCTTGTGCATTTTGTGCTGCCCGACGACATCAAACGCACAAGATCCGCCGCGGGCGGGCTGTCGCGGTCGGGGTGTCACCAGACGTCGCCGGCACGCCAGTCACAGGTCAGTGGTGCGGTCAGGTCGAGCCGGCCGCGCGCCAGCACGAAGATCCCTCCGTCGTCGTCAGGGGTCGGGACGCGCCCGTCCGGCGTGGCGACGTGGGTCGGCCCGAGCCACAGCCGCCAGCCGAGCCGCCGGTAGAAGTCCATCGCCTCCTCCGACGTGGCCAGCGCCCCCAGCTCGTACCTCTCGACCAGCACCGCCACCTGCTTCATCAGGGCACTGCCGCAGCCGCTGCGACGGTGCCCGTGGCGCACCGCGACGGCCTCGACGTAGCCGGTGCGCAGCGGCTGGTCGCCGTACCACAGCGTGCGCTCGACCACCGACGCGTGCCCGATCACCGTGGACCCGTCGAGCGCCAGCACGTGCGTGCCCCCGAGCGCATGCGCCCAGTCGTGCTCGTCGAACCCGTCCTCGAACGCCCCGTCGAGCAGCCCCCGCACCTCCGCCAGCCGTGCCGCCGTCAACTCCCCGCTCCCGACCACCCGCAATTGCATACCCCGCAGCATCTCACCCCGGCGCACCGCTATGATCGCGACGATCTTGCGCGAAGTGTTGCCCATTTGCCCGGATGGCGCGTGTCGTACCCACAGTCCACGCAAGATCGGCGGGGGAGAGGGGGTCAGCAGGGGGTGCCGATGGGGATGTGGGTGAGGGTGGAGTGGGGGCCGGAGCGGATGCGGAGGGGGAGGCAGGTGGGTTCGTCGACGGTGTAGCCGCCGGCGAAGGCCAGCCAGCCTGGGGTGGTGGGGTTGGCGGGGCAGTGGACGCGGATGCGGGTGGTTTCGGGGCCGGGGTTGCCCCAGCCGATGGTGGCGTGTCTCGCGGCGTCGCCGACGATCTCGATGTCGACGGGGGCGCCGGGGCGCACGAGCAGGCCGTGCTTGGCCCACCAGCGGCCGTCGGACGGGACGGGCTGCAGTTGGACGCGGGTGGGTAGGGCCACGGCGTCGAGCAGGGTCTCCAGGGGTGGTTGCGGTCCGTTGTGCTCGATGCCGATGACGTGGTCGCAGGGGATGCGGGGGACGCCGTCGTCGGGGAACGGGGCCGGGGAGGGCGATGAGGGAAGGGCCTGGGCGGTGGGGGTGGTGCGGGGCGGGGTGGGGGCGGGGCTGGTGCAGGCGGTGGTGGCGAGGGTGACCACCGTGGCGGTGACCACCGTGGCCGCGGTGAGCAGGCGGGTCATGCCGGTGACGAGTCGCGGTGGCGGTGTGCGGTTCCGGGGACAGCGCTGCCCCGGCGGAAGGGCCGGGGCAGCGGTGGTGGCGGGTCGCCTGTTCCGGGAGGTGGGTACCTCCCGGAACAGCCGGGTGGTGCGGGCTACAGGGTCAGTGTCCAGCTGTTGATGTAGCCGGTGTCGGCCGAGGCGGCGTCCTGGACCCGCAGGTTCCAGGTGCCGTTCTTGACCTCGCTGGACAGGTTGACCGTGTAGGTCTGGTTGATGTTGTCGGCGCTGCCGCCGGCGCGGTTGTGCAGCACGTACGTCGAGCCGTCGGGCGCGACGAGGGTGACGATCAGGTCACCGATGTACGTGTGCACGATCTGCACCGCGACGGTGGAGGTCGACGACGCGTTGCCCGAGCAGCCCGCGAGGGTGATCGGGCTGTTGACCGTGGTGTTGTCGGGGATGGTCACGTCGGTGCCGTTGGTGCCGGTGCAGACCGGGCTGCCGCCGACCAGGTTCAGCGTCCACGTGTCGATGGTGCCGGTGTCCGCCGTCGCCGCGTCCTGCACCCGCAGCTTCCAGGTGCCGTTGGCGGCCTCGCCGGACAGGTTGACCGTGTACGTCTGGCTGATGTTGTCGGCGCTGCCGCCGGTGCGGTTGTGCAGCAGGTACGTCGAACCGTCCGGCGCGACGAGGTTGACCACCAGGTCACCGATGTAGGTGTGCAGGATGTTCACCGCGACCGTGCTGCCCGCGCCGGCGTTGCCGGTGCAGCCGCTGATGGTGATGGACGACTCCACAGTGGTGTTGTCGGGGATCGCGACGTCGGTGGGGTTGGTGCCGGAGCAGCCGGGCGGGCCGTTGACCGTCAGGTTGAAGGTCGTGGTCCGGGTCGAGCTGGCGCCGGTGCCGGTGATGGTCACCGCGTACGTGCCGGGCGTGGTGCTGCCGGTGGTCGCGATGGTCAGCGTCGAGGTGCCGCCGGCCGAGTTGATCGACGCGGGGCTGAACGACGCGGTGGCGCCCGAGGGCAGGCCGGAGGCGGTCAGGTTGACCGTCTGCGCGCTGCCGTTGGTCAGCGTCGAGGTGATGACGCTGGTGAGGGAGCCACCCGGGTTGACCGAGCCGGACGACGGCGCCGCGGCCAGCGAGAAGTCGTTGCCCGCCGGGCAGGCCGCGTCGTTGCCGGCCACGTTGACCGAGGTCCAGGCGGCCTGGACGGTCTTGTACTCCAGCGAGCACAGGCCGTACAGGTCGGTCGCCGCGGACAGCGTGTACGCCCGCGCGGTGTTGCCCGGGTTGCTGGTCAGCACGTAGCGGGTGCTGGAGGTGAAGTACACGTCCAGCGCCCGGTACCAGATCTTCTCGGCCTTGGTGCGGCCGATGCCGACGACGGCCGGCGGTTCCCGGCCGGACGTTTTCGGACCCGGATCCTCGCAGCATGAGGGGGC
>NZ_JBFAOU010000339.1:0-4200 GCF_040675365.1 Catellatospora sp. NPDC049609
CCGCGTGCTGGGCATCCGCCTCAGCCTGCGGGTGACCGGGCTGGGGCCGCCGGGCCGGTGACCTCCCCTAGCGTCGCCGGCCCGGCATCTTCGGTGGTCTCTACGCCGCTTCGGCGTACGCCTCCAGGCCACGGGCGCACTGATGGCGGTCTGGGCCGGTGGGTCACGTCCGCTTGCTCCTATGTCAAGCGTCGGTGAGGAGTGCCCGGTGTCGGCGCTCAAGTAATTCGGCTCTGACGCAGACTTGATGATCGAGCGGCGTGGATCATAGCGTTTGTCGCTTGTGGATGATGTGTCTGTTCTCTTTCCTCACCTCTCACGAGTGGCTGTAGATCGAGTTCAGCCTGAGGGCGAGGGCCTGCTGGTGCAGGCGGCGTCGACGGCCGAGGTGGCAAGCTGCCCGGGATGCCAGACCGTGTCGGGGAGGGTGCACAGCAGGTATGTGCGCCGCTTGTCGGATGCCGCGGTGGCTATGCGGCCTGCGCGGCTGGTGGTGAAGGTGCGCAGGTTCTTCTGCGACAACCGGTCGTGCAGCCGGAAGGTGTTCTGCGAGAGTCTCGGGTTCGCCGATCGGCATGCGCGAAGGACTCGGCTTGCCGGTGACGGGCTCACGTCGGTGGCGCTGGCGTTGGGCGGCCGGGCCGGAGCGAGATTGGGCCGCGCCTTGGGCATCAGGTGCAGTCCGTCGACGCTGCTGCGGGCGATCCGGCGGATCCCGGAGCCCTCCGTGGTGACGCCGCGGGTACTGGGCGTGGACGATTTCGCGCTGCGCCGCGGCTATGTGTATGCCACGGTACTGGTCGACATCCAGACGGGCAGGCCGGTCGAGGTGCTGCCCGACCGCACCGCGGACACGCTGGGCACGTGGCTGGCTGCCCATCCCGGAGTCGAGATCGTTTGCCGGGATGGCAGCACGGCGTATGCCGGTGGCGCGACGGCGGGTGCTCCGAACGCGGTGCAGGTCAGTGATCGGTGGCACCTGTGGCGGAATCTGTGCCTGGCGGTGGACAAGTGCGTGGCGCGTCACCGTGACAGCCTGCAGGAACCGGCGCTGGTCGAGGCAGCACCGACGGGGCAGCCGGCCCAGGTGCCGCCACCTCGGGAGTCACGCCTGGCGATCCGGACCCGCAACCGCTATGCCCAGGTCCAGGAACTACTGGCAGAGGGCGCCTCCCGGTCGGCGATTGAAGCCGGACCCGCATACCGTCCGCCGGTTCGCCGATGCGGCCTGCGTGGAGGAGCTGCTGACCAGGACCACCCGACAAAGCGTGCTCGACGAGTTCAAGCCGTATCTCTGCCGACGCTGGAACGAGGGCTGCACCGACGCCGAGGCGCTGTTCCGCGAGATCGTAGCGCAGGGCTTCCGCGGCAGCGTCAAGACGGTCCGCCGGTTCCTGCAGCCCTATCGGGCGGGGTTGCCCATGCCGACGTCGGTGCCGGCGGTGATCAAGGCAAGGCAGGCGGCCGCCTGGATCGTCACCGACCCGGACAACCTCAAACCCGAACACCGCGACGAGCTGCAACGGCTCCTCGACCGCAGCCCGGCGCTGGCCGTGGTCTCCGGACACGTGCGCGAGTTCGCCAAGATGGTGAAGAACCTCACCGGCCACGACCTCGGGCAGTGGATCACCAGTGTTCTGGCCGACGACCTGCCCGGCCTGCACTCGTTCGTCGCCGGACTGCAGCGCGACCTCGACGCCGTCACTGCGGGGCTGACGCTGCCGTGGAACTCAGGGCCGGTGGAAGGGCACGTGAACCGCATCAAGATGATCAAACGGCAGATGTACGGTCGCGCCGGTTTCGACCTGTTGCGCAAGCGCGTGCTGCACGCGCGCTGATCCCGCCGTGGTGTGACAGCCCGCTGACGGGCGCCGTCGTTAGGGTGGTGGCATGGCGCGCAGACACCGCAACGACCCCCGGCCAGGAGACGAGGACTTCGTCCCGCTCACCGACACCGAACGCCGCGCCCACGCCGACGTGCTGTCGCGTTCCCACGCCGGTCACGGCTGCGCCGAACAGGCCGCCGGCCTGTGCCAGGCCGGCGAGTACTACGCGATCGTCGGCGAACACGACCTGGCCGAGCAGATGTTCCGCGACGCACTTGACATCGAAGACGCCGAACCGGGTGCCCCGCAGGCCGCCTACGCCTCGTTCCTGCTAGACCGGCACCGGCACGCCGAAGCCCTGGCCATGATCGCCGAAGCCCGCAAGCTCCAACCCGACGACCCTGACGTGTTCCTTGTCATCGGTGAAGCCCTCGCTGAACACGACTACCCCCAACAGGCCGCCCGCTGGTTCACCGCCGGCCTGGTCGCCCATCTCGGACAGCTCACCGATCTCATCATCGACGACCTGCGCGAAGACTTCGACACAGAGTTCCTGTCCCGCGGCCGCTACCGGGCATGCCAGGCCCTCAACCTCCCCGAAGACCACATCGACGCCCTGGTGCAGGAACTACAGCAGCACAACGCCGCCACAGCCGACGTTCATTAGCGCCCGTCGATCATCAAGTCTGCGTCAGAGCCGAATTACGTGAGCGCTGACACCCGGAACACGACGTCGGAGAGGCGGCGTTTGAGTTCCCTATGTCAAGTCCTGTTCGCGGGGCGAGGGGGTCTGTGCAGTTAACGGTGTAAGCCGGTTGGTGAGGACTACTTGCGGTTTGCGGATAGGCGTCCTTCGAAGGTGATCTCGAAGGCGTTCAGGGCGGGTTTCCAGCGGGTGACCCAGCGTTTGCGGGCTTGGCCGGTCGGGTCCAGGGCCATCACGGCGGGGTAGACGCACTTGAGTGCGGCTGCCTCGTTCGGGAAGTGGCCCCGGGCCCGCACCGCGCGGCGGATGCGGGCGTTGCCGGACTCGATCGCATTCGTCGAGCAGACGACCTTGCGGATCTCGGTGTCGAAGGCCAGGAACGGTACGAACTCGGCCCAGGCCTGGTCCCACAGCCTGACGATCGCGGGATAGCGGGTGCCCCAGGCCTGGGCGAACTCGTCGAACCGTTGCCTGGCGGCGGGTTCGGTGGGTGCGGTGTAGACCGGCCGCAGTGCGGCGGCGATGTGCTGCCAGTGCTGGCGTCCGGCGTAGCGGAACGAGGCCCGTAGCAGGTGGATGACGCAGGTCTGCACGACGGCCTGGGGCCAGGTCGCCTCGACCGCGTCTGGCAGGCCTTTCAGCCCGTCGCAGACGACCATGCACACGTCGGCGACGCCGCGGTTGCGCAGTTCGGTGAGCACGTGCAGCCAGAACTTGGCTCCCTCGCCGCCGTCACCGGCCCACAGCCCGAGGATGTCGCGGGTGCCCTCGACCGTCACCGCGAGGGCGAGGTAGACCGGCCGGTTGGCGACCTTGCCATCACGCAGCTTGGCTCTGTCGCCGATCTTGTGAGGCGTCCATGTGATCATGGTCCTGGTGTGATTTGTGGACGCCCGAGGTCGTGCTTCCTCATCTTGAGGGTGTTGCCGTTGAACAGGTCGAGCGCTTTGACAGCTTGCTGCTGGTGACTGGACGGTCGGAGGTCGCCGAAGGGTTGTGCCCGAAGTGCGGGTCAGCGTCGTCGAGGGTGCACGGCCGCTACCGCCGGACGGTGCGTGATCTGCCGGTCGGTGGCGGGCGACTGGTTCTGCAACTGCAGGTGAGGCGGTTCCGGTGCGCCAACGACCGCTGCCCGACGGTGACGTTCGTTGAGCAGGTGCCGGGCGTGACCCGGGCCCACGGCCGCTATACCGCGGCGGCGGAGACGCTGCTGGGCGCAGTAGGGCTCGCACTTGCCGGTCGGGCCGGCGCCCGGTTGGCCGCGAGGCTGGGCCTTGGTGCTGGCCGGGACACGCTGCTTCGCCGGATCAGGGCCCTGCCGGAACAGCCGGTCGGGACCGTGGAGGTGCTGGGGGTGGATGACTTCGCGTTCCGGCGTGGGCACCGCTACGGCACGGTCATGGTGGACCTGTCCACTCACCGGCCGGTAGACATGATCGACGGGCGTGACGGCGAGACCTTCGCGACGTGGCTGCGCGCTCACCCGGGCACGCAGGTCATTTGCCGCGACCGGGCCGGCGGCTATGCCGAAGGCGCACGCACGGGCGCGCCGTCTGCGATCGAGGTCGCCGATCGTTTCCACCTGTGGCAGAACCTTGGTCAGGCCGTGGAGAAGACCGTGAACACTCTCCGGGTCAACCTCGCCGCGCCGGTCCCGGCCGCGGCGCC
>NZ_JBFAOU010000340.1:0-4171 GCF_040675365.1 Catellatospora sp. NPDC049609
GTCCCGGGCCGCCCGCTGGTGTGCCGGAGCCGGTCAGCGGCCCTGGAGGGCCTTGACGTTGTCGCCGAAGGTCCAGTTCTTCGACCCGTCCCAGTTGATGGACCAGGTCATCAGGCCCTTGAGCTGGCCGTTGTAGGTGTTCCACGCCTGCGACACCAGCGACGGCGACATGTAGCCGCCGCCGGCGCCGACCTGCGCGGGCAGGCCGGGGACCTGCTTGTCGAACGGCACCCGGATGGTGACGCCCTGGATGACCAGGCCAGCGTTGAGGCAGTTGGTCTGCGCGACGAAGCCCTGCACCGTGCCCGCGGAGTACGAGTCACCGGCGCAGCCGTACATGCTGCCGTTGTAGTACTGCATGTTCAGCCACCACAGGCGGCCGTTGTCGGCGTACTTCTTGATGATCGGCAGGTAGGAGCCCCAGATCGAGCCGTAGACGACGCTGCCGCCGGTGACGTACGCCGTCTCCGGCGCCATGGTCAGGCCGAAGTTGGACGGCATCTGGGCCAGCACGCCGTCGATGATGCGGATCAGGTTGGCCTGCGAGGTGGACAGCGTGTTGATGTTGCCGCTGCCGGTGAGGCCGGTCTCGATGTCGATGTCGATGCCGTCGAAGTTGTACTTCTTCAGGATCGGCACGACCGTGGCGACGAACCGGTCGGCCACCGCGGACGAGCTGAGGTCGATGCCGGCCGTGGCGCCGCCGATGGACAGCAGGATGGTCAGCCCGGCGGCCTTGGCCTGGCACATCTCGGCCGGGGTGGCGACCTTGACGCCCGCGTCCATGCCGTCCTCCCACAGCACGGTGCCGTCGGAGCGGATCACCGGGAAGGCGGCGTTGATGACGTTGTAGCCGTGCTGGCGGATGCGGGCGTCGGTGATCGGGGTCCAGCCGAACGGCGGGTGCACGCCGTTGGACGAGCCGTCCCAGTTCTCCCAGTAGCCGTGCAGCACCTTGCCGCTGGGCCGGGACTTGACCGGGCAGGTGGTGCCGCCGGGCGAGGTGGACGGCGAGGGCGGGGGCGACACCGACGGCGACGGCGAGGCCGAGGGCGACGGCGGCCGCGAGGGCGACGCGGACGGCGACGGCGGGCGCGACGGCGAGGCCGACGGCGACGGCGGGGTGCCGTCGCAGGCGCCGAGGTCGCGCCACAGCGACGGGGTGGCGGCCGGGTTCCAGCCGGCGCCGACGTGCGCGGTGTGGGTGACCAGCGCCTGGTAGAGGCGGCCGTTGTAGCTGACCTGGGTGCCGGCGGAGTAGGTGTTGCCCTCGGCCCAGGCCGGGGCGGTGCACGCGACGAGGGCGCTCACCGGGGTGGGCGCGGCCTGGCCGTTGGGCGCGGAGACCATCGCCACGGCCAGGGTGGCCGTCACGCTGGCGGCGACGGCTATCGCCCAGCGCGCCGAGCGGCGGATCGAGCGGGTGGGAGTGTTCGGCATGCCGCCATTATTAGGAAAGCTTACTGTCAATGTCCATGGGTGGACGGATGCCAATGTGGAGTTTAAGCAGCGTTTAATGATCGACGGCTCGCCCGGCGCGGGCGAGCCGTCGACGGAGCCCTAGCGGCGCGCCCGGTCGGGGGCGCGCATGCCGTTGCGCGACGCCTGGGGCGGCACGTCCGCCACCATGTGCTGCTCGACCTCGGACAGCGACGGCTCGTCGGCGTCGAGCGCCTCCAGCTGGCCGCTCATGAAGTTGCGCAGCCGGGCCCGGTACTCCCGGTCGAACTGCTGCAGACCCTCGATGCGCTGCTGCAAGGCGGCCCGCTTGCCCTCCAGGCTGCCCACCACGTCCTCGTACTGCTGCAGGGCGTCGCCCTCCAGCCGGTCGGCCTTCGCCTGCGCGTCGTCCACGATCTTCTCGGCACGGGCGCGCGCGTCGGTCATCACCTTCTCGCTGTCGCGCCGCGTGGTCTCCGCGTGCGCCTGCGCCTCGCGGGAGATCTCCACCGCCTTGGCCTGCGCGGCGGCCTGGATCCGGGCGGCCTCCTCGCGGGCGGCCTCGACCATCGCGCGCGCCTCGCGGGCGATCTCCTCCGACTTCGCGCGCGCCTCGGCCCGGATCCGGCCCGACTCCTGCTGCGCGGTCGCGATGTGCTCGTCGGCCGTGCGCCGGGCCAGCACCAGCACCTGCAGCGCCTGCCGCTCGGCCTCGGGGTCGGCCAGCACCGGGTCCACGTGCTCCAGCACCTCGCTGTTCTCGGACGCGCCGCCGAACAGGCCCTTGACACGGCCCTTCAACCGGTTGTCGGTCATCGGACGTTCTCCTCACCGTAGCGTTCGGACGCCGCGACCTCCGCCGGCCGGGCACGTCCCCCGGACGCGAAACGCCACCGTCGAGGGCAGCGAGAATCGTAGCCAACCAGCCGTTTCGGGGGAAGGCTGTTCACCCGCCCCGCCGACCCCGGACGGGTCCGGACGGGTCCGGCGTGTGGTCGAGGGGCGCGGCAGCCCGCCACGGCAGGCGGAGCATGCGATGGACCAGGTGAACCCAGCGATGGCCGTTGCCGCCCCCCTGCTGCTGGTCGCGTCCTTGCTCGCGTTCCGGATCCGGGTGCTGCGCGACCTGCTCGGCAACCACCGGCTGCTCGGTCGGGAACGCGACTTCCGGCTGTTCGCCGTGCTGTTTCTCACCGTCGCCGGCGCCGCCGTGTACCACGCCCGGGAGTGCCGGCCCCGCTGCTGACGCCGCGCCGAAGAAGTCGCCGCCCTTGCGGCGTACGTCGTCGGTGCCCCAGGCCCGGTCGCGGGGCGCCTTGACCATCCGCGGGATGTGCTTGGCGCAGTGGATGTACGCCTCCTCGACCTCCACCACCACCCAGCGCTCGGCCCGCCGGCCCGGCACCGGGTCGACCGGCAGCTCCGGGCACTCGGCACGGGCCTGCGCGTCGTCCATGATCGTGGCGCGGCCGTTGACGTGCAGCCCGATGACGTCCCGCACGAAGTCCATGAACAGCAGGCCGACGTGCGCGTTCTCGCTGATGTTGCCCAGGCTCGCCATGACGCCGTTGCCGCGGTACTCCGGCCACATCAGCCGGCCCGGGTCCGCCACGTGCACGAACCCGGCCGGGCCGGCCCGGAACGTCGCGTCGCACTCCCCGCCGGCGTCGGAGGTGGCCACGAAGACCATCTCCTGCGCCCGGACGAAGGCGACCATGCGGTCGTTGAGCTGGTCGAGCACCTGCTGGTCGTAGAAGCGCTGCGCCCGTTCGGCCGTGCCGTGCTCGGCCTGCAGGCGCCGCTCCCCGGTCGACCCGTGGACCACGGCGATGCTGGTCATGCCGCCTCCCTCCGCCCCCGGCGCGTGCCGGCGCACGTGATCGAGGTTCGCGGATGGGTGGGCACCCACGTCGCACATCAGGTGCGACATGGCCCCCGTCAGCGCGCGGTACGCCGCCGGTGCAGCAGCACCCCGCCCCCGGCGAGCACGACGATCAGGCCGCCGAGCACCCAGTACGGCCAGGCCGTCGAGGTGGGCGGCGGGGTGGGCTCGGGGGAGGACGCGGTGGCGACGGCGACCGTGGGCGCCGCCGCGCCGTGCTCCAGCAGCGCCGGGTCGGGCTGGTTGGTCGGCGGCTGCCAGCCCGCCGGGGCCTGCGTCAGCTTCCCCTGGTAGTCGAAGCGGACCTGGCCGGACACCCGGTCGCCGTCGGAGGCGACGGACTTGAAGGTGATGGTGTAGACGCCGGTCTGCGGCCAGTACGCCACCGGGATCACGGCGGGGAAGCCGGTGCTGTAGAGCTGCGGCTCCCAGTTGCCGTTGACCAGGTTCAGCTCGCGCACCGGCGGGTCCAGCGGCTTGGGCTCGCCGCCGGACCAGCCGTGGTCCACGCGGGTGCCGTCGGGCGCGGTGACGCTGAAGAACGCGTTGGAGGCGGGCCGCTCGGTGAAGTAGAGCCGCACGCTCTCGCGCGGCTCGGTCACCGTGCTCTGGTCCTTGGGGTCGGAGAAGGCAAGCTGGCCGTGCGCCTGCGCGGGGGAGGGCACCAGCGCGGTGGCGGCCACGACGGCGAGCACGACCGCGATCTTTCGAAGCATGGCGATGAACCTAAGTCATCGCGGTCGCGGGCACCATCCCCGTCCCGCTAGGACGGACGGCCCTCCGGCGACCGCGGGCCCGGCCGGCCCCCGCGCCCGGCGCGCGGCGGGCGGGGGCGGCGGGGGGCGGGGC
>NZ_JBFAOU010000341.1:0-4117 GCF_040675365.1 Catellatospora sp. NPDC049609
GCTCTCCCGATCTGTGCACCGGCGGGCTCGGCCAGCAGGCCGAGCAGCGGCGCGCCGGCCGCGCCCGCTACCGAACCGGACATGGCCAGCGCGGCGAGCACGCGGCCGCGCATGTCGGCGCGGGTGTCCAGCTGCACGCGGGTGGCCACGGTGGTGTCGATGAGCACGGCGCCGGCGGCGATGGGCAGCAGCGCGAGGGCGAAGCTCCAGGTGTGCGGCGCCAGCCCGGCCAGCACCTGCAGCACGCTGGTCACCAGCCCCGCGCCGATGAGGGTGCGGTAGCCCAGGTCGGGGCGCCGCGCGGCGAGGAACCCGCCGACCACGGTGCCGGCGGCGAAGACCGTGGACAGCACGGCGTATCCGCCGGCCCCGGCGTGCAGCGGCCCGTCGCTCATGGCGGCCATGGTGACCTGGTAGTTGCGCCCGAGGCTGCCCAGCACCACGGCCAGCCCGAGGGTGATCAGCACCATCGGCTGGCGCAGCAGGTAGACCAGCGCGCCGCCGCGGGCCGGGGCCGGGTCCTGGGCGGCCGGGGGCTGCAGCGGGTGCAGGTCGCGGGGGCGGATGGCGAGCACGGCCACCACCACGGCCAGGAAGCTGACCGCGTTCGCCCCGAACAGCATCGCCGGCCCCGCCGCGGCGACGACGACGCCGGCCAGGCTCATGCCGAGGATGCGGCCGATCGAGCTGACCAGCGAGCCCAGCGACAGGGCGTTGCCCAGCGCGGTGTGCGGCACGGTGGTCGCGGCGAAGCGGCCCATCACCGGGCCTTCGAGGGCGGCGACCGCACCGGCGAGCGCCGAGACGGCGTAGACGAGGGTGAGGTCGCCGTCGCCGGGGCGGAACGCGATCAGGGCGAGCGCCGCGGCCAGCGCGGCGTGCGCGAGTTGGGTGGCCACCAGCAGCGGCCGCACGGGCAGCCGGTCGGCCAGCACGCCGCCGAGCCCGCCGAGCACCAGCACGGGCAGGGTCTGCAGCATGACCGCCGCGCCCATGCTGGCGGCCGAGCCGGTCTGCTGCAGGACGTACCAGTTGACGCCGAGGACCTGCATCCAGGTGCCGACCACGGACACGAGGCACGCGCCGGTCCAGACGCGGAAACCGCGGTGGCGCAGCGCCGCGAAGGTCAGATGCACAACACTGTGCCCTTCTCACCAGGGGGTTTGGCGGACATGCAAGTGTGCGAGCGGGTCCGCGCCGGTGGGAGGGCTGGTGAGCGGGTTCACGCCCCGTCGAGCGGGCAGGTCGCGCTGGTCGGTCCGTTCGGCCGATCAGGGGTGGCCCGCCCGGCGGGTGTGGGTGATCATGCGGGCGCCGCGGGCGGCGAACCAGCCGCGCAGCCAGTGGTAGGTGGCCGCCGGCGGGATGAGGACACTGGTGACGATCATGGTGACGCGCTCGGTGGTCTGCGGCGGGCCGGGCCGGATGCGCGCGAGCGCGAACTCGCCCGTGCCGGCGGCCCAGCCGAGCGCGCCGGCCAGCCCGGTGAGCGCCGCGGCGCGCCGGGTCGTCCGGTGGCGGGTCAGCGCGGCGAGCACCCCGGAGGCGGCGGCGAGCAGCGCGGCGGCCGTGATCATCGAGTGCCGGGCACGGCGGCCGGCGGGGATCTCCAGCAGCTCCCGCCAGCGCGGGCCGTACAGGCGGCGCAGCAGGGCGTCGTCGGCGTTGCCGCGCTGGGTGCGCAGGCTCACCCAGCGGTCCTCGGGGCGGACCGGGTGGCGCACCCGGCGGGCGCCCCGGCGCAGCCGCCAGCCGGCGGCACGGACCCGGTGGGCCAGCTCGGCGTCCTCGCGGTAGGCGCGCGGGAAGCGCTCGTCGAAGCCGCCGGCCGCGGCCAGCGCCTCGCGCCGGTAGGCCATGTCCGCGGTGATCCAGCGGCTGGTCTCCAGGCCCTTCGTGCAGCGCTCCCAGTCGGTCGGGCGGCGGCCGTCCGGCAGCGGCACCTCGACCTGGCCCAGCACGCCGCCGACGTCGCCGGGCGCGGCCAGGTCGTGCAGCAGCGCCCGCAGCCAGCCGGGCCGCGGCAGCACGTCGTCGTCGACGAAGGCGACCCAGGGGTGGCGGGCCTGCCGCCACCCGACGTTGCGGGCCGCCGCTGGCCCCCTGCCGGGCCCGTCCAGCACCCGGGTGTACGCCCGCAGCGGCGCGGGCACCGTCACGGGCACCGGCCGGTCGCGTACGACCAGCAGCTCCACCGGCGCCCCGGCGGCGACCTCGCGGGCGAGGATGCGCAGCAGCGCGTCCAGGCTGGGCCGCCCCACGGTGGGGATCACGATGCTGACCGCGCCGCCGGGCGCGTGCACCGGGGCCCCGTTGCTGATCGGCCGGACCAGGTGCGGGTGCACGGCGCTCACCCGCGCGGGAACGCCGTCGCCCGGCGTACGACGTACGGGCCCAGCACCAGCAGCGCCACCGGGGCCGCCCCGAACAGCTCCATCGCCTGGCGCGGGGTGTCGACGATGGGCTGCCCGGCGATGTTGAGCGAGGTGTTCACCAGCACCGGCAGGCCGGTGCGGCGGTCGAACTCGCCCAGCACGGCGGCCATGCGCGGTTCGGCGGCCGGGTCGACGGTCTGCACCCGGGCGGTGCCGTCGACGTGCACCACGGCCGGGATCCGGTCCCGCCACGGCTCCTTGACCCGGTGCGTGAACAGCATGTACGGGCTGGGCAGCTGCCCCTCGAAGATGTCGGCGGCCCGGTCGGCCAGCACCATCGGCGCCACCGGCCGGAAGTGCTCGCGGCCCTTGATGTCGTTGAGGCGCTCGGTCATGCCAGGGTCGCCGGGATGGGCCAGCAGCGAGCGGTGGCCCAGCGCCCGGGGGCCGTACTCGGCGCGCCCGTCGAACCAGGCGACCACGCCGCCTTCCGACAGCACGTCGGCGACGGTGCCCGCGAGGTCCTCAGGGCGCTCGTGGGGCAGCGCGGCGCGCGCCAGCTCGGCCGCCAGCTCCGCGTCGGTGAACCCGCGGCCCAGGTCCGCGCCGGGCATGGCCGCGGTCTGCGTCCCGGCCTCGGCACTGACCTGCAGGGCCGCGCCCAGCGCCGTGCCGGCGTCGCCCGCGGCGGGCTGGACCCACACCTCGCGGTAGGGCCCCTCGGCGGCCAGCCGGGCGTTGGCGACGCAGTTGAGCGCGACACCGCCGGCCATGGCCAGCCGGGGCGGGCCGTCCGCGGCGTCGTACAGCCACCCGGCCAGCTCCAGCAGCACCTCCTCCAGCCGGCGCTGGACGCTGGCGGCCAGGTCGGCGTGCTCCGGGTCGAGCCGGTCGTCCTCGCTGCGGCGGGCCTTGGCCAGCGCGGGCCAGTCGATCTTCTCGATGTGGAAGCCGCCGTCGCCCGTGGTCCGCACCAGCTCGCGCAGCAGCGGCAGGAACCGGGGCCGGCCGTAGGAGGCCAGTGCCATCACCTTGTACTCGTCGCTGGAGCGCAGGAAGCCCAGGTGGGCGGTGAGCTCCTCGTAGAGCAGCCCGAGCGAGTGCGGCAGCCGCTGCCCGGCCAGCGGGGTGAGCCGCCCGTGCCGGTAGTACCCCGCGAGGTGGCTGCTGGCCTCGCCGCGCCCGTCGAGGACCAGCACCGCGATGTCCTCCCCGGCCGGGTGCGGGGCGGCCAGCGCCGCGGACGCGGCGTGGGCGACGTGATGCGGCACGAACCGCACCGCGGCCGGATCTAGCCCCGGCAGCGCCTCGGCCAGGAACGTCGGAGCCCGGCGCGCGTAGTCCTGGCGCAGCCAGTCCCAGGGGTCGTCCAGGCCCAGCTCGTCAGCGGGCGCGCAGCGGCCCGGGTCGAAGGAGTACGCGACCGCGTCGAGCTCGTCGGCGCCCAGGCCGGCCGATGCCAGGCACCAGCGGGCCGACAGCACCGGCAGCTCCCAGGCCGAGAACGGCACGGGCCGCTTGCCGTGCTTGCGGCGGCTGAACCGCTCCTCCTCGGCAGCCGCGACGGTCCTGCCGTCCACCACCAGCGCCGCCGCCGGGTCGTGGAACACCGCGTTGATCCCGAGTACCTTCATGACCGGCCCCGTTCCCCGGCCGCCACCTGCTCAATCGGGGTCGGGCCGGGCAAAATCTCCTGCCAGGAGAATGGGAGTCTCCAGGCAGGAGGTTGCCGACCTCCTGCC
>NZ_JBFAOU010000342.1:0-4084 GCF_040675365.1 Catellatospora sp. NPDC049609
GGGCTCACGGTCGCGGCCTGCTTCATCCTGGTCGCGGGGCACCGGCCGGCGCACCCGGTCCTCGGCTGCGACCTGGCGGGCGAGCCGCACCCCCACCACCGGCGCCCGGCGCCGCAACGGCCGACCGGCTGATTCACCCCTCCCGTCGAGCGACGGCCGGAGGGGGACTGGGCGAGTCAAGGGCGGCTCACGCTTCGTAAGCTGATCGCGTGACTCCGGATCTCATCATCGCGCCCAGCATCCTCGCCGCCGACTTCGCCAGGCTCGCCGAGGAGGCGCGGGCGGTGCGCGGCGCCGCCGACTGGCTGCACGTGGACGTGATGGACAACCACTTCGTGCCCAACCTGACCATCGGGCCGCCGGTGGTGGAGAGCCTGCGCCGGGCCACGGACATCCCGTTCGACTGCCACCTGATGATCGAGGACCCGGTCCGCTGGGCGCCGGCCTACGCGGAGCTGGGGGCGTACAACGTCACCTTCCACGCGGAGGCGTGCGACGACCCGGTGGCGCTGGCCAAGGACCTGCGCGCGGCCGGGACGCTGGCCGGGCTCGCGATCGACCGGGACACCCCGATCGAGCCGTACCTGGAGCTGCTGCCGCACTTCGACACGCTGCTGGTGATGACCATCAAGGCCGGCTTCGGCGGGCAGCGGTTCATGCCGGAGCTGCTGGACAAGGTGCGGACGGCGCGCCGCCACGCGAACGCGGGCCACCTGGACATCCGCATCGAGGTGGACGGCGGCATCGCCGACGCGACCATCGAGCAGGCGGCGCTGGCGGGGGCGGACGCGTTCGTCGCGGGAACCGCGGTGTACGGAGCCGACGATCCGGCGCAGGCCTGTCGTAAACTGCGTGCTCTGGCCGAGGCGGCCCTCGCCCGGCAGACCACATCGGACAGTGGGGGCACGACAGTTTGACCATCGAGCCGCAGGCAGCCGGTCATGCCGAGGTGATCCTGGTCGTCGACGACGACCCCGACATCGTGCGGGTGGTCGAGGTCAACCTGCGCCTGCACGGGTTCGACGTGATGAGCGCGCACAGCGGCGCGGAGGCGCTGGCCCTGCTCGAACATCAGCGGCCCGACCTGGCGCTGGTCGACCTGATGATGCCCGAGATGGACGGGTTGGAGCTGACCCGGCGGCTGCGGGCCGACCCGATGGTCACCGCGCTGCCCATCATCGTGCTCACCGCGAAGGCGCTCACCTCGGACAAGGTGGCGGGCCTCGCGGCGGGGGCCGACGACTACATCGTCAAGCCGTTCGACACCTCCGAGCTGATCGCCCGGGTGCGCGCCACGCTGCGGCGCAACCAGGAGGCGCGGGAGGTGTCGCCGCTGACCGGCCTGGCCGGCAACACCCGCATCCTGCGGGAGATCGCCGACCGGCTGAAGGCGGGCGACGACTACGCCGTCTGTTACGTCGACATCGACCGGTTCAAGAGCGTCAACGACGTGTACGGCTTCGGCCGCGGCGACCTGTTCATCAGCGCGCTGGCGCGGGCGATGCGCCGGGCGACGGTGTCGGCGGGGCTGCCGCCGGCGTTCCTGGGCCACGTGGGCGGCGACGACTTCGTGGTGGTGTGCCATCCGTCGCAGCTGCAGGAGATCACCACGCGGGCGATCTACGACTTCCAGAAGGCCACCGACGCGCTCTACGACCCGATCGACTCGGCGCGCGGCTACATGGAGGTGGTGGACCGGCGCGGCAAGGTGTTCGAGGTCAACATGGTCACCCTGTCGATCGGGGTGGCCCTGTCCACCAGCCGCAACTTCGGCCACCCCAGCGAGGTGGTGGCGGTGGCCTCGGAGATGAAGGCGGCGGCGAAGAAGCACCACGGCAACTACGTCGCCATCGACCAGCGGTCGGACCGTCCGTGGACGGGGCCCCGGCCGGGTCGGCCACCAGGCGAACAGGCCGCGCCGCCGCTGCCCCAGCAGCGGATCACACCGAGCGACACCGCCGCCGAGGCGGGTCCGCCCGCGTGACACACTGGCCGCCGGTGGCCAGAGGGTGCCGGCCGCCTGAACGCAGGGAGGACGAATCGGGATGGGGCAGCTACCCGCGGTCAGTCCGGCCGAGGACAAGGCGATGGCGCGAGCGATCGAGCTGGCGGCGCGGGGCCTCGGCACGACCAGCCCCAACCCGGTGGTGGGCGCCGTGCTGCTGGATTCCGCGGGCCAGGTCGTGGGCGAGGGCTTCCACGTGTACGCGGGCGGCCCGCACGCCGAGATCGTGGCGCTGGCCCAGGCCGGCGAGAAGGCCCGTGGCGGCACCGCCGTGGTCACGCTCGAACCCTGCAACCACACCGGCCGCACCGGTCCCTGCACCCAGGCGCTGATCCGCGCCGGCGTCTCCCGCGTCGTGATCGCGGTCGAGGACCCCAACCCGCTGGCCGCCGGCGGCGAGCAGACGCTGCGCGACGCGGGCATCGAGGTCATCACGGGCGTGCGCCGCGCCGAGGCGGAGCAGGGCAACATCGCCTGGCTGACCTCGGTGCGCCGGGGGCGGCCGTACGTGATCTGGAAGACCGCCTCGACGCTCGACGGCCGGGCCGCCGCCGCCGACGGCACCAGCATGTGGATCACGTCCGAGGCGGCCCGGATGGACGTGCACCGGCTGCGCGGCACCGTCGACGCGATCATGGTCGGCGTCGGCACCGTGCTGGCCGACGATCCCCGGCTCACCACCCGTGACCTGCGCACCGGCAGCCTGGCGATCCGGCAGCCGCTCCGCGTGGTGATCGACTCCGACGGGCGTACGCCCGCCGACGCCCGCGTCCGCGATGGGGCCGCGCCGACCCTCATCGCCACCTCGGCGCTGCTCGGCAGCGACGAGTCCGGCCGGGTGGACCTGAAGGCGGTGCTCAGCGAGCTGCACCACCGGGGCATCCGCAGCGTGCTGCTGGAGGGCGGCCCGCGGCTGGCCGGGGCCTTCCTGGCGGCGGGCCTGGTCGATCTGATCATCTCGTACGTCGCGCCGAAGCTGCTGGGTGACGGGCCGGCCGCGCTCGTCGGCGCCGGGGTGACAACCATCACGGACGCCATCGATCTGGAAGTGTTAGATGTTGACCGGGTCGGGCCGGATCTGCGCCTGACCGCACGGCCGCGCGTGAGCGCGGACAGCGGCAACCTGTGACCCGAGCCGGACGCTCGTAACGCGACCGGCGCACGAGGAGGAACGAGTGTTCACCGGCATCGTGGAAGAGCTCGGCGAGGTCGTCCGCCTCGACTGGCAGGGCGACGGCGCGGTGGTCACCGTGCGGGGGCCGCTCGTGGTCACCGACGCCCGGCACGGCGACTCGATCGCCGTCAACGGCGTGTGCCTGACCGTGATCTCGACCGAGGGCGACACCTTCCGGACCGAGGTCATGAAGGAGACGTTCGACCGCAGCTCGCTCGGCTCGATCGCCCCCGGTGAGCGGGTCAACCTGGAGCGCGCGGTCACCGCCGCGACCCGGCTGGGCGGCCACATCGTGCAGGGCCACGTCGACGGCGTCGGCACCATCGCCTCCAAGCGCCCCGGCGGCGGCTGGGAGGATGTCCGGATCCTGCTCCCGGCGGGCCTGTCGCGGTACATCGTGGAGAAGGGGTCCATCACCGTCGACGGGATCTCGCTGACCGTGGTCGCGGTCGACGACGAGTCGTTCACGGTGAGCCTGATCCCGACCACGCTGGAGCTCACCACGCTCGGGCACAAGCAGCCCGGCGCCCTGGTGAACCTGGAGGTCGACGTGATCGCCAAGTACGTGGAGAAGCTGGTCGCGGCGCAGCGGGGAGCGAACTGATCATGGGGCTCGACACCATCGAGGACGCCATCGCGGCGATCAAGGCGGGCCGGCCCGTCGTCGTGGTCGACGACGAGGACCGCGAGAACGAGGGCGACCTGATCTTCGCCGCCGAGCTGGCCACCCAGGAGCTGGTCGCGTTCACCGTGCGCCACACCTCGGGCTACATCTGCGTGGCGATCACCGAGGACGAGGCGGACCGGCTCGAGCTGCCGCCCATGTACTACACCAACCAGGACCGGCGCGGCACCGCGTACTGCGTGACCGTCGACGCCCGCGAGGGCGTGTCCACCGGCATCTC
>NZ_JBFAOU010000343.1:0-4070 GCF_040675365.1 Catellatospora sp. NPDC049609
CAACTTCTGGGTTGTCCGGACAACCCAGAAGTTGACGCTGGATTTCGTACACCTGTCGGCGCGGTCAGGCGGCGGCTTCCGCCTGGGCGACCGGGGCCGCGGTGGCGGGGCGGGCCGGGCGGGTGCGGCGGCCGTGCCACAGCACCCGGGCCAGCACACCCGGCGCGAACAGCCGCTGCGGCGGCGCCATCAGGTTCGCCACGGACAGGAACGCGTGGCCGACCGCCGGGCTCTTGGCGGCCGCGCGGTGCAGGCGGCGGACGTACGCGTTGAGGAAGTTGACCTTCCCCGTGCGCACGCCCTCGACGTCGGGGTAGCCGAGGTCCGCGCCGACCGCGATGTCCCACGGCACGTCGATGACCTTCGCGGCGGCGCCGTAGAACCGCCGCGGCAGGCCGTCACGGCCCTGGCGCAGGCAGTCGCGCAGCACCATCGCCTCGGCGGCGGCCACGGTCATGCCCTGGCCGTACGCCGGGTTGAACGAGCAGACCGCGTCGGCGACCGCGACCAGGCCCTCGGGCAGCCGGGTCAGGTGCTCGTAGCGGCGGCGCACGCTCACGGGCAGCCGCAGCTTCAGCGCGGGCCCGACCGGCTCGGCCCTGGTGACCAGCTGGAACAGCTCGTCGCCGGGCAGCTGCCGGGCGAAGTCGGGGTACGCCGCCTCGTCGGCCGGCGGCGGGCAGTCCTTGCCCACCCCGATCAGGGTGATCATCCAGCGGTCGCCCTCGACCGGCACGGCGACGGCGCCGTACGGCAGTTCCGGCGACGGGCTGAGCACGAACGCGGTGGCGCTGACCTGGCCGGGGGTGCGCCGGTAGGTGCGCGAGACGTAGAACGTGTGCGGGTCGACGTGCTCCTCGGCCGGCTTGTCGTAGCCCAGCTCGGCGAGCCAGGTCGGGCCGCGGTTGCCGCGGCCGGTGGCGTCGACGACCAGGTCGGCGTCGAGGTGCTGCTCGGTGCCGCCGGCGGGCAGCACCCGGGCGCCGGTGATCCTGCTCCGGTCGGGCGAGGCGAGCAGGCCGACCGCCTCGTGGCGCTCGCGCAGCTCGACGTTGGGCAGGTCGGCGACCCGGCGGCGCACGTACGCCTCCAGGCCGACGCGGGTCACGCCGAGGCCGGCCAGGCCGGTGTGCTTGGCGGCGAGGCGGTGGCCGCCGTTGATCCATACGACGTCGCCCTGGACGTCGACGGGGACGGCGCCGGCCGCGGTCATGTCCGCGGCGAACCCGGGGAACAGCTCTTCCAGCACCTGGCGGCCGCGGGCGAGCAGGCCGTGGGTGTGGTCGCCCTGCGGGACCCCCTTGCGTCCGGTGGTGCCGTCGACGGGCAGCGCGTCGCGGTCGAAGATGGTGACCTTCGCGTACGACTCGCTCAGCACGCGGGCGGCGAGCAGGCCGCCGATGCTGGCGCCGAGCACGATCGCGTGCCCGGACTTCTCCTTGGCAGACAAGGCTTCACTCCGTATCGGTGAGGGACGTGCACTCACGGTAAGGACGGGTGACGCAATCATGAAAACGAATTGGCGGTCCGGATCTGGACACTGTGTGCTCGGTCGCAGCCGAAAGAATCTTATGAAAGAAATTTCATCATCCCGGTACGACTGCGACGGCTCGGCGTGCGCGGATCCGTTGCGGCACCCCGTCCGCGGGCGGGATGTCTGAAAACGGAACCCGTCCCAGCTCTGATTTGTACGGTAAATCCGGCGCATCGACACTCTTCACGGCGCGTCAACGCGGCGCTAACATCCTTGAAACTTGCGCAAGAGTTTCCATCCGCCCCTCCCTGACCCAGGAGGAGACTCGTGTCCCGACGCAGCCGCCCCCTCGCCGCCGCGCTCGCCTCGTTGTTGCTGGCCACCGCGCTTGCCGCGGTCGCCGCGTGGCGACCCGCGCCCGCCCCCGACCTCGTCCCGGCCAAGGCAGACGCCAACCCGGGCAACCGTGACGTCATCGTGCACCTGTTCCAGTGGCCCTGGGCCTCCATCGCGAACGAGTGCACCACCGTGCTGGGCCCCAAGGGCTTCGGCGCCGTCCAGGTGTCCCCGCCGCAGGAGCACGTCGTGCTCGGCGGTCACGGCTACCCCTGGTGGCAGGACTACCAGCCGGTCAGCTACCAGCTCGTCACCCGCCGCGGCGACCGCGCCGCCTTCGCGAACATGATCAGCACCTGCCACGCCGCGGGCGTGAAGATCTATGTGGACGCGGTGGTCAACCATATGACAGGCGGTGCCTCGACCGGCCTCGGCTCGGCCGGCTCGACCTACTCGCAGTACAGCTACCCCGGGATCTATCAGAATCAGGACTTCCACCACTGCGGCCGCAACGGCAACGACGACATCGTCGCCTGGGGCGACCGCTGGGAGGTGCAGCACTGCGAGCTGGTCAACCTCTCCGACCTGGCCACCGAGTCCACGTACGTGCGCGGCAGGCTCACCGCGTACCTCAACGACCTGGTGTCGCTGGGCGTGGACGGGTTCCGGGTGGACGCGGCCAAGCACATGCCCGTCGCCGACCTGCAGGCGATCCTGGGCGGCGTCAGCGGCTCGCCGTACGTCTTCCACGAGGTGATCGAGGACAGCGCCTTCCCACCGGGGGAGTACGCGGGGATCGGCGACGTCACCGAGTTCCGCTACGGCGACGTGGTCGGCAACGCGTTCCGCGACGCGAACCTGTCCAACCTCAACAACCTCGCCGGTCAGATGGCGCTGAGCAGCGGTGACGCGGTCAACTTCATCGACAACCACGACACGCAGCGCAACGGGCGGGCCCGGCTCACGTACAAGGACGGGCAGACCCACGCGCTGGCCCAGGCGTTCAGCCTGGCGTACCCGTACGGCACGCCGCAGCTGATGAGCAGCTTCACCTTCACCAACCCGGAGGCCGGCCCGCCCGCCGCGGCCAACGGCACCACCAACCAGGTGACCTGCGGCTCGGGCTGGGAGTGCGAGCACCGCCGCACGGCGGTCGCCAACCTGGTCGGCTTCCACAACGCGGTCAACGGCACCGGTGTCGGAAACTGGACCTCGCCGTCGTCGGCCCGCATCGCGTTCTCCCGCGGCAACGTCGGCTACGCCGCGTTCAACCGGGACGGGGCGGCGTGGAGCACCACCTTCAGCACCGGCCTGCCCGCCGGCGTGTACTGCAACGTCGCCACCGGGAACTTCACCGCGGGCGCCTGCTCCGGCGGCACCGTCACGGTGAACGGCAGCGGCCAGGCGACCGCGACCGTGGCCGGCAACAGCGCGCTGGCGATCTACACCGGCGCGATGGTGAGCAGCTCGCCGCAGCCGTCGGCGTCCGCGTCGCCCGCGCCGAGCGGCACGGCGTGCACCAGTGTCGCGGTCACCTTCGAGTCGAACGCCACGACCACGTCCGGGCAGAACGTCTTCGTCGCGGGCAGCATCGCGCAGCTCGGCTCCTGGAACACGGCCGGCGCGGTGGCGATGTCGGGTGCCGCGTACCCGCTCTGGCGGGTCACCGTGCAGCTGCCCCCGGGCACGGCCCTGCAGTACAAGTACATCAAGAAGGACGGCTCCGGGAACGTCACCTGGGAGAGCATCGCCAACCGCAGCCGGACCACGCCGACCGGCGCCTGCGCGGTGACGTACACCGAGACCTGGAACGTCACGGGCACCACCAGCCCGTCGCCGTCCCCGTCGGTCCCGGCCTCGCCCTCCACCTCGCCCAGCCCGTCGCCGAGCGGCACCGCCTGCGCGAGCATCGCGGCCGCCTTCTCGGTCAACGCCACCACCACCTGGGGCCAGAACGTCTACCTCGTCGGCTCGCTCCCGGCGCTCGGCTCCTGGAACACCGGCAGCGCGGTCGCCCTGTCCAGCGCCGCCTACCCGGTCTGGACCGCGACGGTGAACCTGCCCCCGGGCACGACGTTCGCATACAAGTACATCAAGAAGAACGCCGCCGGCACCGTGCTCTGGGAGAGCGACCCCAACCGCTCCCGCACCACCCCCACCACCCCCTGCACCGCCACCTACCCCGACACCTGGCGCTGACCCGCTAAGGAAGGGCACCTTCTTAACGCTATGCGTGGTAGAAGGTGCCCTTCTCAACGTC
>NZ_JBFAOU010000344.1:0-4039 GCF_040675365.1 Catellatospora sp. NPDC049609
GATGGGCGTATCTTGAGCGCGCATTCGCCCATGTGCCAGGCAAGTCGGACGATCATGGGGGGCGCGGTCAGCGGGGCGGGCCGAACCAGCGGGTGAGGGCCTCGGCGAGGCCGGTGGCGTCGCCGGGCACGGCGGCGGCCCAGGCGACGTAGCCGTCGGGGCGTACCAGCAGGGCCGGGGGAGCGCTCCGGTCACGGGCGCGGGCCGCGACCACGGACACCAGGTCGCGCCACGGCTGCACGGCCGCGGACAGGGGCGTGCCGCCTGCGGCCCGGCCTTCGCCTGCGGCCGGGACTTCGCCTGCGGCCGGGACCTCGCCTACGGCCGGGATCTGGCCTGTGGCCGGGGTTTCGCGTGCGGCCGGGATCTCGGCTGCGGCCGGGGTCTCGCCTTCGGTTGGGGCTTCCGGGTCGGCTTGGGTGTCCGCCGCGATCTCGGCGCCGGTCAGGTCGAGCAGCAGGGGGCGCGCGTGCCGGAGGAGGGCGGCCAGGCGGGTGCGCCGGCCGGCCACGACCAGCCGCAGGTCCGGGACCAGCCGCCCCACCAGCGGATGCCCGCCACCCAGGTCGTACGCCACGTCCGTACCCGCCATGCCCGCGGCGATCCCGCCCAGGAACTCCGGGTCGCGCAGCCGCACGGCGAACGCCTCCCGGCGGGCGGTCACCTCGTCGCCGGGCGCCATCAGCGCGGCCTGCTCCGCGGTGTGCACCAGCGCCCGCCGGGCCAGCGGCGCCCGCTCGGCCTGGTACGTGTCGAGCAGCGCCTCGGGCACGTCCCCGCGCAGCACCGCGGCGAGCTTCCAGGCCAGGTTCACCACGTCCTGCAGGCCGAGGTTGAGATTGGAGCCGCCGAACCCGGCGAACACGTGCGCGGCGTCGCCCGCCACGAACACCCGTCCCGTCCGGTACGGCTCGGCGACGCGGCTGTTGCGGTCGGTCAGCCGCCGCAGGATCCACGGCCGTCCGACGGGCGGCGCCTCGACCGGCACCGGCGCGCCCACGACCCGCGAGAGGCTGTCCCGGATCTCGTCGAGGCTCACCGGCACGTGGTCGCCGGGCGGCGGCGCATCCCACTCGTGCGTGCTGACCACGTGCACGCCCGGGATGAACGAGGCGAGCGTGAGCGCCCCGTGCGGGGTGCGGTGCAGCTGGTACGGCCGGTACACGGCGTCCCCGGCGCGCAGCGCGCCCGCCGCCGTGCGGGCGGCGCGGGGCAGCACCACGTGCGCCATGCGGATCACCAGTTCGCGGCTGGTCTCGCCGGGGAAGCCGATGCCGGCGGCCTTGCGTACGGTGCTGTGCGAGCCGTCGCAGCCGACGAGGTACCGGGCGCGCACCCGGTAGCCGCCGTCCGGCCCGTCGACCTCGACGGTGACGCCGTCGGCGTCCTGGGCCAGCCCGGTCAGCCCGTGCCCGCGCCGGATCTCGGCGCCCAGCCCGCCCGCGTGCCGGGCCAACACCTGCTCCATGTGCAGTTGCGGCACGGCGAGCACGTGCAGCGGATTCGGGCGCAGCCGGCGCAGGTCGAGCCGGAACCCGGCGTAGGAGAAGGCGCGGATCGGGTGGGGGCGGTCGCCGTATGCGCCGGTGAGCAGGCGCCGCAGCGCCGCGCCCGGTCCCTTGCTGTGCCGGGCCAGGTCACGGAACAGGCCCCGGTGGTACAGCACCTCGACCACCTGCCCGACGAGGCCGTTGGCGCGCGGCACCGGGTCCGGCTCGGTGCGCCGCTCCAGCACCAGCACGCTCGCCCCGGCCAGCCGCAGCTCGGCGGCGAGCAGCAGCCCGGTCGGCCCGGCCCCGGCGATCACCACATCGGCGTCCATCGGCCCTCCAAGATGTGTTTTGTGGACGCCAGGCGTCGTCCTGGCAGCGGCAGGCGTCCACAAAAACGGATCATGCCCGCGCTGCTGTCAACCGTAGTTGACAGCAGCGGCGGGCGTCAACCTAGGTTGACAGGGATCGGCTCTGCTCCCTGCGCTGGAACCGTGGTCGGCGCGGCGGTGGGGCGGTGGTCCAGCTGGCGCCAGGTGGTCCGGAAGAAGACCGGGAGCAGCGTCGCGCCCAGGTACGCCGCGGCGAAGACCAGCAGCGTGGTGGTCAGGTCGAACGCCTGCACCCACCAGCCGCCGAGCAGCCCGCCCAGCGGGATCCCGGCGTACGCGACCGCGCCGGTCAGGCTGACGACCCGGGCCTGCAACGCGGCGGGCACGCGCTCGAACGAGACCGCCGACAGGATCGGGTTGACCGCGGCGATCGCCAGTCCCGCCGCGAAGACGGCCGCGAGCACCGGTGCCAGGTCCCCGGCGAGCGCCATCACGACCATCCGCGGCGCCCCGGCGATCAGGAAGCCGATGGTGAACACGGCGTAGCGGGGCGCGCGGGGCGCCAGCGTGGTGAAGACGACGTTGCCGAGCACCGCGCCGAGCGAGAAGGAGGCGTGCACCCACCCGAGCGCGACCGGCGAGCCGAGCACCTCGTTCACCCAGAGCGGGATGAACACGACCGCGTTGGCCTGGTCCACCAGGTTCGTCACGAACAGCAGCACCACGATGCCGATCATCAGCCGGTCACCGCGCAGGTAGGCGAACCCGCCGCGCAGCGCCTGCCAGTACGGCTCCCGTACCTCGACGGCGCCGGTCTCGTCGTGATCGGCGGGACGCCGGCCGCCGGTGCCGGGTGCGCGACCGGCATCCGGGCCGGCCCCGTCGGCCGCACCGGCACCGGCCCTCTCGTCCCCGGGGAGCAACGTCCACAGCAGCGCCGCGCACACGGCGAACGTCGCCGCGTCCAGCAGCACCGCCTGGCGGGCGCCCAGCCAGGCGATCAGCACCCCGCCCAGTCCGGCGGCGAGCAGGCTCGCGAGGCGGTTCAGGCCGTCGTACAGCGACGTCGCGCGGGTCATCTCGACCCCGCAGGCGCGGATGGTCACGGGCAGCAGCACCCGTTTCGCGCAGTCGCCCAGGCCGCGCAGCACGCCGGCGAGCACAAGCAGGACCACCAGCAGCCCGAACCCGCCGGCCTGTCCGAACGCGACGGCCGCCATGACGGCGACGCTGGCCAGGTCGGCCGCGATGGACACCCGGCGCGCACCCAGCCGGTCCACCAGCGGCGCGCCGAGCGGTCCGGCCAGCACGTACGGCAGCATCTCGGCCGCTGCCGCGACGCCCATCTTCGTCGGACTGCCCGTGGTGACCAGCACGAGCCACGGCACGGCCAGGAACGTCATCCGGCTGCCGACGACCGAGATCGTGCCCGCGGCCAGCAGCCCGGCCAGTGCCTTCACGACGCGTCCTGCGGGAACGGCATCACCTGCAGCTGCACCACGACGCGGGCGGCGTCCTCAGGCGCGGGGGCGTCGTCGTCGAACGGGCGGTAGCGCCCGATGACCTCGATCAGCTCCTCCTGCATGGCCCGGGCCTCGTCGGGCGTGAGCCGCCGGGACCAGTCGCTGAGCGTGCCGACGCCGACCCACGGCTCGGGGCGGGTGGCGTACTCGCTGACGGAGCGGTCGACGCGGGCGGCGTACTGGGTGGCGACGGCCCGCAGGTAGATCTCGAAGTCGCCGTACGACTCGGGTGCGACGCTGGCGACGATGGTCTGCCGGTGCGCCGCGCGCCACCAGCGTTCGCGGGCGTTGCCGCGCTCGGCGTCCTCGACGATGAAGCCGTGCTGCGCGAGCTGGCGCAGGTGGTAGCTGGTCGCCGCGCTGGACAGGCCGAGCTGCGTGCCCAGCAGGGTGGCGGTGGACGGCCCGTGCTCGCGCAGCAGCCCGAGCATCCGCACCCGCACGGGGTGGGCCAGGGCGCGCAGCGTGCGGGGGTCGAGGGAGATGGAGGCGTCATCCGGCATGACCGCCAACATATCTTTGCAAAGACGTCTTGGCAATCGCCCCGGAGGGCGCGGCGCGCGATGCGCCGCCGCGAGCCACCGGGCAGGTCAACCGCCTGGCATGTTAAAGGGCACCTTCTACCACGCATACGGGGTCGACCCGCATCCGCACGTTTGTGCGAATGCGGGTCTACCGTCGCGGTGGCGGTGTC
>NZ_JBFAOU010000345.1:0-3986 GCF_040675365.1 Catellatospora sp. NPDC049609
CCTCGGAAGCACTCCGAGGCCGCGAGTCTTTAAGAGTTGCCGCAGCAAGGCGGCCCTCCGCGCGTCGGGCGCGACAGCCCACGGCCGGCGCGGGGCGCGGGGCGCGGGGCGCGGGGCGCGGGCGATGATCGCTCGACTTGCCTGGCACATGGGCGAAAGAGTGCCCAAGATACGCCCATGTGCCTGGCAAGTCGGGTGATCAAGGGGGTGTGGCGCGGGTGTGGAGGGTGGCCAGGTGGGTGGCGAGGTAGCGCTGTTCGGCGGTGCTGGTGGTGGCGCGGATGGCCTGGTCGAAGGCTGCCGCGGCGGCGGGGAGGTCGCCGGACATCTCCAGCAGGTGGCCGCGGACGGCGGCGACGCGGTGGTGGCCGGGTAGGCGCTGCTCGACCGAGTCCAGCAGGGCGAGGCCCGCGGCGGGGCCGTCCACCATGGCCAGGGCGACCGCGCGGTTCAGGGTGACCATCGGGTTGTCCTGCAGGCGTTCCAGGACGCCGTAGAGGGCGAGGATCTGCGGCCAGTCGGTGTCCTCGGCGCGCGCAGCCTCGTCGTGCACCGCGGCCACGGCCGCCTGCAGCTGGTACGGCCCCACGGCGTGCCGCCGCAGGGTCGCGCTGATCAGGGCGACGCCCTCGGCGATCAGCTTGCCGTCCCAGCGGGAGCGGTCCTGTGCGGGCAGCGGCACCAGCTCGCCGTGCGGCCCGGTGCGGGCGTCGCGGCGGGCGTCGGTGAGCAGCATCAGCGCGAGCAGCCCGGCGGTCTCGGTGTCGTCGGGCAGCAGCCGGTGCAGGGTCCGGACCAGCCGGATCGCCTCGTGCGACAGGTCGGCCCGCACCAGGTCGTCGCCGCTGCTGCTGGCGTACCCCTCATTGAAGATCAGGTAGAGCACGTGCCGCACGCTGTCGAGGCGGCCGCGCCACTCGTCGGGACCGGGCATGGTGAACGCCGCGCCCGCGGCGTGGATGCGCTGCTTGGCCCGGCTGATCCGCTGCGCCATGGTGGCCTCGGGCACCAGGAACGCGTGGGCGATCTCGGTGGTGGACAGGCCGCCGACGGCGCGCAGGGTCAGCGCGATCGCCGAGGGGGCGGTCAGCGCTGGATGGCAGCACAGGAACAGCAGGCGCAGGGAGTCGTCCCGGCCGGTGTCCGGCTGGTCGGCGGCGCCGGCGACGTCGCGCGGATCCAGCGACACCGCCGTCTCCTCGCGCCGGCGCCGGGCGTCGTCGGCCCGCCAGATGTTGATCAGACGGCGGGAGGCGACCTGGATCAGCCAGGCCCGCGGGTGCTCGGGCAGCCCGTCGGCGGGCCACTGCCGCGCCGCGGCGAGCAGCGCCTCCTGCACGGCGTCCTCGGCGCTGTCGAAGTCGCGGTAGCGGCGTACGACCGCGCCGAGGACCTGCGGCGCGAGGTCGCGCAGCAGGTCCCCGAGCGCGGTAGGCGTCATGGCCGGATGTCCCCGAGCGCGGTGGGCGTCATCGCCGGCGCCTACACGTCGGTCGGCGGCGGGCCGACGATCGGGCGCACCTCGATGGGGATGTTCAGCGGCGCGCCGCCCGCGCCGGGCGCGGACGAGGCCTTCGCCGCGATCGCGTACGCCCGCTCGGGCGAGTCCACGTCGACGATCCAGAAGCCGATCAGGAACTCCTTGGCCTCGGGGAACGGCCCGTCGGTGACGACCGGCGCGCCCAACTGCCCGGCCCGCACGATGCGGGCCTGGTCGGGAAAGGTCAGGCCCTCGTTGAACACCATCTCGCCGGCGGCGTGCAGCTCGGCGTCGAAGGCGTGCTGGAACTCGATGTGCGCCTTGACGTCCTCGGGCGACCAGGTCACCATCCCGGCGGACGGGTCCGCGGCCGTGTGCATCATCAGCATGTACTTCACGGTCGTGCTCCTTCGCTCGGCGGCGCCGTCGTGCGCCGCTCTCATCAGGTGGTCACCGCCGCCGGACCGTTCTCGACATCCCCGCCGGAAAAATATCGCGAAATCTCGTCGCGGCCGCCCGTAGCCTTCGTTGACCAGCATTGAGCTGCTCAAACTCTAATCTCGACTAATCCTACCGGCCTTGTATAGAATCGACGTGCCGCGCCGCCCTCCACTCCCGAAAGGCGTACGCCATGAGTGACCCGACCCCTCGCCCCACCTCGCCCGGCCCCAGCGTCCCCCGCGCCCTGCGCGCCGCGCTCACCGAGGACTGGCTCGCCACCGCCGTCGGCCTGCTGCTGCTCGCCGCGGTGCTGACCGGCGTCATCCCGACGGGCCTGGTGCCCTGATGGTCGCCACCACCCCCGATGTCGAGACCGCCCCGCCCGCGGAGCGGCCCGCCCGCACCTGGCCGTGGCTCGTGCTGGGCCTGTTCATCGTGCTGCTGCTCGGGTCCGCCGCCCGCTGGCTGGAGGACGTCGTCCCGGCCGCCGCCAAGGGCACCAGCCTGGAGAAGTTCGCCGCCGCGGTCGAGTACCCGATCTACGCCATCGCCCTCGGCCTGATCGGCAACGTGATCGTGTACTGGGCCGGGCTGCGCGAGCGCATCGCCGACGCCGTACGCACCGAGTTCTTCATCAAGACCGGCCTGGTGCTGCTCGGCGCCTCGATCAACCTGAACCTGATCGCCAAGGCCGCCGGCCCCGCGATCCTGCAGGCGCTCCTGCTGATCACGAGCGTCTTCCTGATCGCGTGGTGGCTCGGCGGGCTGCTCGGGCTCGACGAGAAGCTGCGCGCGCTGCTCTCGGCCGCCGTATCGATCTGCGGGGTCAGCGCCGCGATCGCCGCCGCCGGGGCCGTGCGGGCCAAGCGCGAGCAGCTCGCGTACGCCGCGAGCCTGGTCATCGTCTTCGCCCTCCCGTCGATCTTCCTGCTGCCGTGGCTGGCCGACCTGCTCGGGCTCAGCCCCGCCGTGGCCGGCGCCTGGATCGGCGGCAACATCGACACCACCGCCGCGGTCACCGCGGCCGGCGCGCTCGCCGGCGAGCAGACGCTGCAGATCGCCACCATCGTCAAGGCCACCCAGAACGCGCTGATCGGCGTCGTCGCGGTCGCGCTCACCGCGTACTTCGCGTTCCGAGTGGAGAAGACCGAGGGCGCCGAGCGGCCCGGCCTGCGGCAGCTGTGGGACCGGTTCCCCAAGTTCGTGCTCGGCTTCATCGCCGCGTCGGCCATCGGCACCTGGTGGGTCGGCACGGTCAGCGCGGCCGAGGCGAAGTCGACCATCGGCGTGGTCAACGACCTGCGCACCTGGTTCCTGATCCTCGCGTTCGTCAGCATCGGTCTGCAGCTGCGGCTCGGCGCGCTGCGCGAGGCCGGCTGGCGCCCCGTCGCCGTCTTCGGCGGCGCCGCCCTCGCCAACCTGGCCATCGGCCTCGGCCTGGCCGTCCTCCTCTTCACCGGCTTCACCGTCTGACCCGCTCCCCGCCCTCCAAGATCGTCCGACTTGCCTGGAACCTGTGCGTATCTTGAGCACGCTTCCGCCCATGTGCCAGGCAAGTCGGGCGATCTTGTGGCGGCCGTGTCCGCGCGTCGGTGCGGCTGTCGGGCGGGGGCGCGGGCTTAGGGTCGGGGGATGGACGCCCGTGCTCTGATCGACAGCTTCAACGCCGCGTGGAACAGCCACGACCTGGAGGGCGCGCTCGATCTGTGTACGGCCGACGTCGTCTTCGAGAGCACCAACCCCGCCCCGGACGGGCGGCGCCACGAGGGCCGCGACGAGGTGCGGGAGGCCTGGCGGCCCGTGTTCGAGCAGCTCGAAGGCCGGTTCGACATCGAGGAGCTGACCGTCGCCGGTGAGCTGGTGGTGCAGCGGTGGCGCTACGACTGGGGCACCGGCCACGTCCGCGGCGTCGACGTGATCCGCGTCCGCGACGGCGCGGTCGCCGAGAAGCTCTCCTACGTCAAGGGCTGACGCCGAGCCCGGCAAGCTCGCGGATCGTCGGGCCCGGCCGGGCCGGGCACAACGTTCGGGGGCACCGCACCTTCACCCGGGCGCCGGGCGCGAG
>NZ_JBFAOU010000346.1:0-3936 GCF_040675365.1 Catellatospora sp. NPDC049609
CACTTGGGCCGCTACGTCCTGTTGCGCGATGGCGAGTCCATCGTTTGGGAGCGGGCCGTGCTTGTTCACCGCGTGCGCCTGCGACTGCGCGCCCGGGACCAGGCCCGGCAGCAGGTGCGGGGTGCCCGTCGGCGACCAGAACACGGCGCGGACCCCGGCCGCGTCCTGCCGCCAGCCGACCACGTGGCGTGCCTCGTTGAGGTCGCTCGTGCCCGCGAACAGGGTGCCCGCCGGGGTGAACAGCGGCTCGTTCATGTCGCTCGCGCGCCAGACGAACGGCACGTAGTAGGGATAGCCGGTGACGGCGGCCACGTCGCCGTTGTCGTTGATCGCGGTGCCCTCGGCGCCGGTGAGCCCGTACAGCCGCACCGCGCCCGCCTTCCACGTCGCGGGCTGGTCCTCGGCGGTGCCGGAGACCATGCCGTACCGGTTGATGCCGGACGGGACGAACGGCAGGCCGGACGTGGTGGTGATCTCGGTCAGCACGCCGTTGGCCCAGCGGAAGCCGTGCAGCTGCGCGTCGTCGACGTAGTAGCCGACGACCACGCCCGAGTCGTTGACGTCGACGGCGATACTGTCGCCGCCGAGCGAGCCGAGGTCGGTCATGCCGTGGCCGGGACGCCACAGGAACGCGTGCGTGGTGACACCATCGGCGAGCATGCTGTAGCCGACGACCCAGCCGTTGTTGTTGACCGCCTGCGCCGACGCGCTCGGGCCGCCCAGCGTACCGAGATCGATCATGGTGCCGGCGCGCCACCGGAACGCCCGCTCCGGCGGGTTCTCACCGGTGCCGACCTGGCTCGCCCCCACCACGACGCCCTGGTCGTTGATGTCGTACGCGACGCTGCAGCAGGTGCCGGTGAGTGTGCCCAGGTCGACGGCGTGCAGGCCGCCGCTCGCCGACGCCGGTGCGGGCAGCATCGACACGGACAGCACTAGTGCCGCCGCCGAAGCGGACAGGGTCCGCCGGAGTGTCTTCACAGGCGCTCGCTTTCACTGGGGACGGATGATCACGCCGAGTGACGGCGTGCACCCACAGTCCCCCGTGAAGTGCCTGTCACGCAGTCAGCATGCTGACCGCCCGTGTCCATTGCGGACCTGTGAACGAACTGTTAAGAAGCCACCCGGTGCATCCACGACTCCACGTCGGCCGCGGTGCGCGGCAGGCTGTCGGACAGCATCCGGTAGCCGGTCTCGGTGATGAGCAGGTCCTCCTCGATCCGGAAGCCCATGCCCCGCAGCTCGGCCGGGATCAGCCCGTCGTCGGGCTGGAAGTAGATGCCCGGCTCCACCGTCAGCACGTGCCCCGGGGTCAGCGTGCCGTCCAGGTAGTTCTCCGCCCGCGCCGCCGCGCAGTCGTGCACGTCCAGGCCCAGCATGTGGCCCGAGCCGCACAGCGTCCAGCGCCGGTACAGGCCGCTGTCCTCGTCCAGCGCCTGCTCCGCCGACACCGGCAGGATGCCGAGATCGGCCAGGCCGTACGCGTACACCCGCATCGCCGCCCGGTGGAAGTCCCGGTATGCCGCGCCCGGCACCAGCGCCGCCAGCGCGGCGTCGTTGGCCTTGCGGCACAGCTCGTGTAGGTCGCGCTGCAGCGGCGTGAAGTGACCGGAGATCGGCAGCACCCGGGTGATGTCGGCGGTGTAGAGGCTGTGCGTCTCCACGCCCGCGTCGAGCAGCAGCAGCTCGCCGTCGCGCACCGGGCCGTCGTTGTCGATCCAGTGCAGCGTCGCGGCGTGCGCCCCGGCGGCGACGATCGAGTGGTAGCCGACCTCGTTGCCCTCCAGCCGGGCGCGCTGCCAGAACACGCCCTCCAGCAGCCGCTCCGAGGTCGCCTTCGCCTGCGGCAGCGCCCGCACCACGTCCTCGAAGCCGCGGGTGGTGATCGCGACCGCCTCCTCGAGCTGGGCGATCTCCCACGCGTCCTTGACCAGCCGCAGCTCGGCGAGCACCGCCTTCAGCTCGGCGTCGCCGGACGACGGCGCGACCGTCGTGTCGACCTCGGTGTCCAGGCCGCGCAGCACCAGCGTCGGGGTGTCCGGCTTGAGCGCGGCGGCCAGCTCGTCGCGGTGGCGGGTGGTGACGTCCAGCGCGCGGGTGCTCTCCCCCAGCGTCGGGCGGCGGCCCGCCCACAGCTCGCCGTAGCGGCGGTCGCGGAAGAACTCGCCGTTGTCGCGGGCCGAACGGGGCCGCAGGTACAGCGCCGCGTCGCCGTCCGGCTCGACGACGAGCACGCCGTCGCTGGACTGGTCGCCGGTGAGCCACACGTACGCCGAGTGCGCCCGGAAGCGGTAGTCCTGGTCGTTGGAGCGCGCCCGGAACGTGCCCGCCGGCACCACGATCCGGTGCCCGGGGAACGCGCGGTGCAGCGCCGCGCGGCGGGCCGGCGTCCACGCGGCCACCTCCGCCCGGGGCAGGTCGTGGTGCTCGGAGTCGAGCCACCCCGTGCGCATGAACTCGTCCAGCGCCGCCGATACGGGCAGGTCGTGGCTACCGGTGTGGAATCGCTGCTCGGCCATGCGCAGACAGTACCGTATCGGGGTTGACTCCTTACCGCACCTGATCGTCGCCGTCACGCGCAGCGGGCAGCCACCCGGGGTGACCACGGCTACGATCGACGTCCGTGACCACCTCTCCCCGCCCGGCCACCACGGAGACGACCGGCCGGACGAGCACCCGGCTCCAGTTCGCGCTGGCCGCGGCGTACTTTCTCGCGCTCGGCATCGCGCTGGCGCGCGCGGCTCACTTCTCCGGCCGCCTCTACCTGCCCGAAATGGGCGACGGGCACACCGGCAACGTCGAGGTGTGGCCGGGCGGCTGGCTGCCGGTGGCGCGGCTGGCCACCTTCACGATGCTGTTCGCGCCGTTCATCGCGGCGGTCGCCGCGCTGGACGCGGCGGTGCGGCTGACGTCGCCGCTCATCCGTGCCGCGCGGGGCCGGTGGTGGGCGCTGCTGGCGAGCACCGTCCTGTCCGTCCTGGTCGTCGTGGTGGCGGTCCTGCCGCCGGGCCGCCAGACCCTGACCTGGCTGCTCGACTAGCTCCGCCGCCCGACGCCGCGGCGGGTCAGCCGTCCGGATCAGACGGGCAGCGCGGCCTCCAGCACGTGGTGCGCGTCGGCCGCAGCGGTGTCGGCGTCGTCGGTCACCGCGACGGCGAACGCCGCCAGCCCGATCGCGGTGACGTCCTCGGCTATCGCCCAGTACCGGTCCGGCACGTTGGTGCGGCTGTCCAGCATGGCCCGCACGTGGTGCCCGCCGTACGCGCCCAGACCGGCGCCCGCCGCGCCCAGCACCGCGCCGGCGAGCGTACGCCGCAGCCCGCGGTCGTCGGACCAGCCGATCACGCCGCCGGCCAGGCCGCCCAGCGCGAGGCGGGCCAGCAGCGGACCCTTGTTGAGCCGGCTCGGGGTGGCCGGGAGCTTGTCCGCGACCAGCTCACCCGCGGCCGTGGCCACCAAGCTCTTGCGCACCGCCGGACTGGCCAGCACCTGCGTCTGCACCAGCCGGGACAACCCGGACTTCCGGCCGCGCCCCTTGCCACGCCGCTGCACGGCGACCGCCAGCGCGGCGAGGCCGAGCTGGGAACGCATGCCGGTGGCGACGCCCAGCGCCAGTGGCCGCAGTACCGCGATAGCGCCCATGCCTCCAGGCTATGCCGCTCGCCGCCGCCGCGCGCCGCCTCCGCCGATTACCCGACCGGCACCGGCTGAGGCGTCACCTGACCGGTGCCGGTGACGCGTGACCCGGTCGCGGGTAACCAGCTGACGCGACGCGGGCCGGGTCCGCCCCGCTTTTCATGGACGTTGGCCTATCACATCGAAGCCGATCTCGATTTTTCGATGTGATAGCCCGCGGCCAGCGGGCTGGAGCCCAGCGTGCCGACGACCGCGAGGGACGCCACGAGCAGCGAGTTGAGGCCGTAGCGCCACAGCGGG
>NZ_JBFAOU010000347.1:0-3915 GCF_040675365.1 Catellatospora sp. NPDC049609
TCCGTCCACAAGCCGCTTGCTGGTCTACGTCCTTGAGCGTAAGGACGCCTGGCGAACCAACGCGAGCTACCTCATACGTAATCGAAACGCCCAGTTACTGGGCGTTTCAATTACCAATGAGGTACCTCGCCTTGTTCTGTCATCCTTCCGCTCGGGAACGCGAGGCGGTTAGCGGCTTGTAGGAGTACTTGCCCAGATTAGGGCACCGGGTTTCTCCAGCGGATCGTGTCTCATTCACAAAGGCGAGGTTTGCCGGACATCGAGTGCGACCCAGCGGCTGCCGTCGATAGTAGAACGGCCGCATGACCACCGGACGGCCCGCATACCCCTCCGACCTGTCCGACGCGCGCTGGGCGCTGATCGCGCCACGGCTGACCGCCCGGCGCCAGGCCCGCACCGACGCCGGCGTCGACGGCCGCAAACCCAGCTACGACCTGCGGGAGATATTCAACACCATCCTCTACGTCAACCGCACCGGCATCGCCTGGCGCTACCTGCCCCACGACTTCCCGCCACGGCCGACCGTCTACCACTACTACTTCACCGCCTGGACCCAATGACGGCATCTCCACCCAGCCCAACTCGACCTGACCGGCCCGATCCGCACCCAGACCGGACACGACGCCGCCACCCACGAGTGCGGGCGTGATCGACACCCAGAGCGTGAAGACCTCGACCAACGTCCCCCTACACACCCACGGCGTCGACGCCGGCAAGAAGATCGTCGGACGCAAACGCGGCATTGTCACCGATACCCTGGGCCTGCTCCTGGCCGTCATCGTCACCACAGCCGCCGCCGGCGACAACACCATCGGCATCGACCTGCTCGACCAGGCCGAAGCCGCCCACCCCGACCTGGCCAAGGCCTGGGTCGACACCGGGTTCAACAACCGAGTGATCGAACACGTCGCAGCCCTGAACATCGACGTCGAGGTCGTCACCAAAGACCCCAGATCAGAGGGTTCTCCGACGCACGACGCCCGTGTCTTCCGCGAGTCCGTTTGGCTGAGTGCCTCGCTGACCGGATGCACGCCGACGGCGGACCTGGGGGTTCGCTGGCACGCCCTATACCGGCACCGGCCTGATAGGCCCCCGGACCAGCCGCTTACCGAACACATCCGCACGTTCAATAAGATGATCGCGTTCCGCCGCGCGTGCGTGGATCGCGTCATCGCGCACCTGAAGAGCTGCCAGGATCCTGGCCCGCCCCTGGCTACCGGCGGCTACTTCGCAACTTCCGGTAACCCTCACCCCGTCATTGCGCTGGAGATTATCGGACATCGATAAGCATCTCATGGCCAACGCTCTCAGAAGGCAGAGAGCATCATTTCGCCACATGGCGTCACGCACCCCATCCTGGCTCGAAGGGAGGTCACGCTGCGGGCGGCCGTAGCCGCTTGGGCGGCTCCCACTAATTCGTTGAGCTGGTATTCGGAGGACAGAGGTCGGGCCAGATTGAGACGGTGTGCAGACCAAAGCAGACTGCGCGCCTTAGCCTGCACACCGAAATCTCTAGGCCGTAATTCCAGTCACCGCCGTCGCGGAGTGATCATTACGCCGTCGGCGTGGAGTTTTCCGTCGAATCGTGATTCACTTCCGTAAGTCAGCGTTATGGAGACCGGTTGCTCAGTGTCGAGGGAGACACCGTCATCCGGATTCAACAGCGCCCAGCGTCCCTGATTCGCGTTCTGATCGACGGTGAATTCGATCGGACCTGACTTTGTGAGCACTTGATAGCGAGCGAACTCGTCCAGGCCGTTACCGGCCGGAATGTACACCCAAACATTCCACAGGTCGGGTTGCATGGTGAAATCCTGTAGACGCATACCCATAAGCCAATTCATCGATGCCTTGGGATCCTTGGCCACCGCCACGTCCCCTAGGAAGCACTCACTGCAAGCTTCGGTTTCCCATGCGCCGACGGCGCCCGCAGTTCGCGCATCCTCCATCGCGGCGAAGTGGAGCGTGTTGAGCCAGAATGTCATCGCGTCATCCTCCGTGCCGAGGAACGTTACCCATTCGTCGTAAAACTCGTCGAAATTGTGGGGTTCAGCTTCTCCGATGACGGTCAGGACATTGTGAAGAGGCACCGAAGATGAGTCGATGAGGCTAAACCGCTTCTCCTCAGGGCTGGAGTCAACGAGATCGAAGAGCGCTGCAGCGATATTTCCTTCAACTGCAGGACCGGACTCGAAGCGCGTTCCGTCAGAGAGGGCGCGGGACTCCAAGTCCGCCGAGCTACCATCATTGAATACGATTTTCGTCCAAGATGTTTCACCGGGCTCGTTCTCAGCAAGTACCGCTATCCAGTTCGCGAATCCCTCACTGAACGCGCAGTCCGGACTACTCCGTTGATAGATGAAATGATCGACGCAGTTCGGACGATACCAGTCAAGGTAGTCTTCGTCGAAGAGCCGGTGTAACAGGTGGTGTCCGAGCTCGTGCTCCACGGTAAAGTCCGCCGCATCGCCTCGCTCCAACACGACAACGCCGGTCTCAGGGTCGTAGTATGAGCCGCCGTTCTCCACGAAGGTGATGAGAGCTTTCCCAAGAAGGTTGCCTCCCACCAGGTCACGGACGTTGTACGCTGCCGCATAAGCGTGGGCTGCAGGCTCGGATGCCTCGTGATCTGCTCCGTCCTCCCGCTGGAAATGCAGGCCAAGTGCGATGGTCATCATCGGCTCGGTGTTTATTTGACCGGGTTCGACGATCATCACAGATGCGTCAGAGTTCTCTGGGTAGATCCGCAGTTGGAGCTTGTCGTCCGCGCATGCGTTCGACCTCATGTAGGCGATATCGGTGAGATCGCACCCGTGCCATGTTGTGCCGTCGGCCGAGACATAGCGTTGCGGGTAGATGAAGTTGAGCACGAAACGGCCGTCATCATCCAGATACCCGGTGAGCGGCACGCCGCTCGAACCTTCGGTCAAGACCGGACGCCACTCGACCGGATCGTTTTCATTACCGGCTTTGCCTTCATACCAAAGCTCCCACAAAGCACCGGGAAGTGACCGCATAGGTTCATCCCCGGACGAGTCGGCTGACATGTGGCGCGGCGCAACCACCGTCCCGGTGATATTCACCGTCGGTGGCGCGGGCGGAGATCCTGGCGGAGGACCACTCGGCGGCCCTACGGGGGGTACAGGTGGATTATCCGCCGGCGAGCAAGAGCTATCTTTCCTCGGCATCGCAATGGGCAGGATCGCCGCCCCGTTTCGGTACCGCGACCCGGAGTGGTGCCCGCCAGCACCGAGATCCAGGACTAGTTGCGAACTCAGGCAAAAGTCGAGCCTTGTCGTGGTGTAGCTGTCATCATTGTCAGGGTTGACAACGTAGTTGACGGACACCTTGTACACATCCTGCGGGGCCCACGGGGCAGGTAGTGGACAGTTGTAGAACTTCAAGTACTGGTAGTCGGCGTCCATTCGGTAGTTCATCACACCGATGCCGTTCCAGAACCCACCCGAAATGGCGCAGGCATCGTAGTTGGGTGGTGGCGGCGGGTCATCTACCGCAACCGCCGGCGTCGCGAAGATACCCACCCCGAGAAGCGAAGCAGAAATGACAGTAGCTGCGAAACGTAAGTATTTGTAACTCATAGGTTCCTTTCCGCGGGAGCTGTATTTCACCGAATCTCGCTGCAGGACACTCGTGGCGGCTCAGGTACAGCAGCGGGCACCCCTGGCCAGCTTCTAGCTGGCTTCTGTCGACCAATACGAAAACCAACGCAGCCCCGGATCATGATCCAGATCACACCATGTTGTTCGGTCGAGGAGAACTGCCCCTGCTCTCCGAGGCGGGCCGAGGGCGGGACAGTGATCTAGCCTCGGTCTTTCACGAGTAGTAGATCTTGTCGCGCATTCGGATACGTGATTACGCCTGTCGGTTCCTGCTGGTGACGGGCATGCTGCTGGC
>NZ_JBFAOU010000348.1:0-3879 GCF_040675365.1 Catellatospora sp. NPDC049609
CGCGCCGGCCGGCGTCGCCGTTGCCGTCGACCGGGCCGGAGCAGCCGACGCAGGTGCGCATCGCACCTCGGCTGCTGCCGCCCGATCCGCCGGGGTTCACCGGCCGTGCCGGCTACCTGGGACAGCTCGACGAGCTGCGGCCCGCCCGCCTGGCCGGGTCGAGCGTGACGCCGATCGCGGTGATCAGCGGCGGGGCGGGCATGGGCAAGACCGCCCTCGCGGTGCACTGGGCATACCGTGCCGCCGGCGAGTTCCCCGACGGGCAGCTCTTCCTGGACCTTCGCGGCCACGCGGTCGAGGCGCCGCTCGGCCGGTACGAAGCGCTGTCGCGCCTGCTGCTCGCGCTGGCCGTGCCCGCGGAGCAGATCCCCGCGAACCCCGAGCACGCCATGGACCTCTACCGCACCACGACGGCGTCCCGGCGGCTGCTCGTGGTGCTGGACAACGCGCACAGCGCCGAGCAGGTCCGCCCGCTGCTGCCCGGCGGATCAGCCGGCCTGGTCGTGGTGACCAGCCGCAACCGCCTCACCGGACTCGTCGCCCGCGACGGCGCCCACCCGGTCACCCTCGACGTGCTCAGCCCGGCCGAAGCCGAGGAGGTGATCACCCGGGTCATCGGCGCGCCACGCGTGCGGGCCGAGCCCGCGGCCGTGGGCGACCTCGTCCGGCTGTGTGCGGGCCTGCCGCTGGCACTGCGCATCGCCGCCGCTGATCTGCGCACCCGCCAGCACCGCACGGTGGGCGCGTACGTCGCGGAACTCGACGGCGACCACCGGCTGGCCCGGCTCGCGGTGCCCGAGGACGACCAGACCGCCGTGCGCGCGACGTTCGACCTGTCGTACGTCGCTCTCGAACCAGCCGGCCGGCGGATGTTCCGTTCGCTGAGCCTGGTGGCGGGTCCGCACTTCACCGCGCCGGCGGCGGCCGCCCTGCTGGACACCGACACGGCGCGGGCCGAGTCGCTGCTGCGCGAGCTGGCCGAGGCCCATCTGCTGGCGGAGGTCGCCGACGGCCGGTTCGCCTTCCACGACCTGCTGCGCCAGTACGGAGGCGACCTCGTGAAGGAGGAGGACGATCCGGCCTGGACGCGGCAGGCGGTCGAGCGGCTGCACACCTACTACCTGCACAGCGCCGACAACGCCGCCCGCGTGGTCTATCCGCAGCTGCTGCGACTGCCGTGGAAACCCGGCGTCGCGGTCGAGGCGGCGACCTTCACCGACCACGTGCACGCCTCCGGCTGGCTGGACGCCGAACGTCCCAACCTCACCGCCGTCATCACCGCGGCCCCGGCACCCGACCGCGGGTCCAGCTCCTACCTGCTCGCCGACACCCTGCGCGGCTACTTCTTCCTGCGGATGCTCGGGGCCGAATGGGACGCCTGCGCGGCCGCGGCGCTGCGGGCCGCCGAAGCGGCAGGCGACGAGCAGGCCCAGGCGGCCGCGTACCTCAGCATCGCCGACCTGCGCTGGCGGCAGGGCGCGCACGACGAGGCCGTGGATGCGTACACCCGGGCGCTCGCGCTGTGCGAGCGCAGCGACTGGACGGAGGGCGCGGCGACGGTCGTCGGCAATCTCGGCGGGGTGTACCGGCTCCGCGGCGACCTGCGACGGGCCGCCGACCACGTGGCGCGGAGCCTGAGCCTGAACGTCCGCGCCGGACGCACCGCCGGGCAGGCGGTCAACCTGGGCAATCTCGCCCTGATCCACGGCGAGCTCGGCGGCCTGGCCGAGGCGCACTCCCTGTACCAGCGGTGCCTGCTGCTCTACCGCCGGCTGGCGTCCCGCAGCGGCGAGGCCGTGTGCCTCACCAATCTCGGCGAGGTCGGCCACTGGCTGGGTGACGAGCAGGCGGCTGCCCACCTCGACGCGGCGCTGGCGGCGCACCGTGAGATCAACGACCGGGCGGGGGAGGCCGACACCCTGCGGTGCCTGGCGGCCCTGCGGGCGTCCGACGGCGAGCTCGCCGAAGCACAGCGGCTCGCCGAGTCCGCGCTCGCCATCACCCGGGACTGTGGCGACCGCCGGGTGGAGGCCAACACCCTCACCACGCTCGCCGACATCCACCACAGCCAGGGCTGCGGCGACGTGGCACTGGAGATGTACCGGACCGCAGGAGAGCTGTCCCGGGCGGCGGGCCGCCGGTATGCCGAAGCGGTCGCCTTCATCGGGCAGGCCGGTGTGCTCACCGCCGGGGGCCGGCACGAGCAGGCACAGGACGTCGCGACGCGGGCGCTGGCGATGGCACGCAGCGCCGGCTACCGCGTGGTCGAGGCGCTCGCGCTGGTGGAGCTGGCCCGCACGGCGCTGCACGCCGGTCGACCGGCCGGGGCGCGCGCCCTCGGTGAGCAGGCACGGGAGCTGCTGCGCGAGACCGGACACCGCCGGGGCCTGACGGCGGCGGAGCACCTGCTGGCGCAGACCGCCGCCGGCCCGGCCGCGACCTGATCCCGTGCCCTGCCCGGACGCGGCTAGAAGATCGCGGCGAACGCTCCGGCCTTGAGCAGGATGATGGCCAGGGGCAGCACCAGGCCGCAGGTGTACAGGCCGGTCACCGACCAGCCGATGACGACCGCGGCGAGGGCGAAGCCGCTGCCGGTCTGGCCGCGTTCACGGATCTGCCTGCGTGCCACGTGGCCGAGGATGGCGCCGACCGGCGCGCACACGTAGGTGACGATGCCCAGGCAGGCCAGCACCAGCGCGGGCACGGCGAGCACGTTGTTGCGGCTGACGAAGCGCTTGGCGTGGCCCACCGCGGCGGAGGCGGCCTTGGACACGGCCACCGCGTGCGTGTCGTCTGTCTGCAGCAGCGGCGCCGGCAGTGGCGCGGGCGACGCCGGTGGTGTCCGGTCGGCGGGCTCGTACGCGCTCGGCTGCTCGCTCACTGTCGCCCCGTTCCCCGTCGCAGAGCATCGATCGACCCCACTGGCCGGGCCGACGGCATGTTATCGCGGGCCGGAAGGCCCTGCCACCCGTGACCGACGGACAGGTGCAGGGCGCGCAGGCGTCTGCGTCACGGCCGGATCGGTGTCAGGCGCCGCGGCGGGCGACGAAGACCATCTCGCGGCCCGGCCGGTCCGGCGCCCCGCGCACCTCGTCCACGACATAACCGGCCGCCACCAGCGAGGCCGTGACCTCGGCCCGGGTACGGAAGCGCAGCGTCGAGTCGGACGTCAGCACCGCACCGTCGGCGTCGAACACGTACGTCCACCGGAACGAGACCAGGTCGTCGCCCACGCCGGTCAGCTCCACCCAGGTGCGGACGCCGCCGACGCCGGGCACGACCGTGTGCTCGTCGGACCGCTCGCGGGTCCACTCCCGCCATCCCCGCGCCGCCGGGTCGCGGGTCTCGAAGACCAGGCGCCCGCCGGGCCGCAGCGCGGCGCGCGCGGCGAGCAGCGTCGCCGTCCACTCCTCGTCGGTGAGGAAGACCTGGGCGACGTTGCCGGTCATGGTGGCCAGGTCCACCTGGAGCGGAGGCAGGTCGCCGGCCTGCCCGAGGACCCACCGCACCCGGTCGGCACCGGGCTTGCCCCGGGCCAGGTCGAGCGAGGCGGCCGCCGGGTCCACCCCGGTCACGGCGATGCCGCGCCCGGCGAGCAGGCAGGCGAAGGTGCCCGTGCCGCAGCCGATGTCCAGCACGCTGCGCGCCCCGAACTTGTCGACGAGCGCCGCGTAGACGTCCAGGTCACCGCGGTCGGGGTCCAGCGGGTCGTAGAGCTCGGCGAGACGGGGCTCGATGAAGGCGCGATCGGGCATGGGCGCGACTGTAGGGACGGTCGCCGGACGGCCGCCACCCCGGGGGCCCCGCGGCGCGCCCGCGGCGCCCGGGGCGTCGGGGTGGGGGGGCCGGGGGGGGGCGGGGGCCCCCCCCCCCCGGCGC
>NZ_JBFAOU010000349.1:0-3869 GCF_040675365.1 Catellatospora sp. NPDC049609
TACCCAGCCAAGGTCCATGGCCGTCGGCTACACCATCGACGTCGTCCGTCGAAACCCGGCATGACCTGCCACAACGCTTATCTTCCCGGCATTGGCCCTAACCCGGCAGGTGCTGTGCGCGTGCCTTCTTCAACACCGCGTCGCCCAGGCCATGCCACAGATGCCACCAATCGGCCACCTGGACGGCGTCGGGCAGCCCGCGTCGGGCGGCCTGGGCGTAGGCGTCCCAGCCGCTTGGCAGACCACATCCACGCCCGCATGCGCGCGGCCACTCTTCGAGGTGTCGGCATTGCGTATGGAACATCTTTGCCACGGCCTTATGCGCGCTTCGTTAGTTCAAGCCGCTCCCGACCGAATCAAATGCTCGGGCCGGGAGCGGCTTTAGCGGAGCCTGCGTTCGACTATGGGACGGGATTGGCCGGTACGATAAGGAGTGCGTCCGCGGCCAGAGGTAGGTTAGGGTTGGCGGGGCCGTGGGTGAGTGTCACGGTGGTGGCCGGGTCAGCCTTCAACCGAAGTCCGAGTGGTTTGAGGTTCACCCATCGGTCGGACATCTGGTCGACGACGTACTCCACCGGCCCAGTCTCGGTTATGACGGTATACACCGCTGCGCTGTCTAGGGGGTCCTCGGTAAGGGGCAGCTTCACCCAGATTTCGTATTCGCCGTCGTCTTGGAGCTGGGATCCGATGTTCCAGGTGACGCTAGTCGTGGCCTCCTGAGAACGCTCGAATGAGCCTGCCATGCAGTCCGTGCAGTCCATCGTCTCCCACGAGCCCTTGAACTCGGTGTGCTCGTCACCTGCATCGAGTGCGGCCGTATAGAGCATCCCGTTGAGGAACATGGTTTCCTCGTCCCGATAAGAGTGGGTGTCGTGCCTTTCGTTCCACTCTCGCCAGTACTGGGAAAACGTATCGGGCGCGACGTCACGCACGACGTCGAGAATCTGCTTCAGCGAGGTGTATTCGTCCAGCCCTGTGTTGTCCTGAAATCCGTCGAACTCGTCGGCGTTCTCGTCATACAGATCCCACAGAGCCATGGCGACCCGGCCCTCGACGTCAGGACCTCGCTCGTCACAGTCTTGTTCCTCACAGGACTCGGCGGAGTATAGGTCGAACGAGGGGACGCTGGCATCCGAGGAACGGTAGAGGTGCTCGGCGGCGATGGCGATGAAGGACGAGAAGCCGGCACGCCAGGCGCACTCATCGCTGGTTCGGGCCATCCACCCCCCGTCGTCGCAGGACGGGACGTCGTAATCGCCGCCTACGAGGTCGTGTTCGAGGACATGGGCGACCATCTTTTCGGCGACCGTGGTGATGGCGTTGCCGCGCACGAGCTCGATTCGCTCCTCGATGACGCCGGGGATGTACTTGGATTCACCACTGTCGCGCAATACGATCTTGACGGCTTTTCCGAATGTCGGGACAAGGTCCCGCACGCTGAGGATCGCGCCGTACGCCCTCGCCTCAGCCGACTGCAGTGACATAGAGGCCGGGTCTCGCAGAAAGAAGTGGCCGATCGGCACGTCACCCGCGACGGCGGCCGGATTGCTCAATACGTGCAGCCTGACATGGTTGGTCCCCGTGGCGTTCGTCGTGGACACGCGCAGGATGAGATCGCTGTCAGCGCACGCGTGGGAACCCATGAACTCCACCGGGTTCGGCGGAGCGGGGCAGCCCACCCAGGTCGATTCGTCGTTCAGCTCGAACTGGTTGGGGTAGGCGAAGCCAGTGGTGACGAACTTGCCTTCCTGGTCCAGGCAGCCCTTGACCGGGTTGCCGGTGGGCTCACCGTTGGGCGTGCGGGAATCGAGCACGGGCCGCCATTGGATCGGACTTTGCGGGTCTCCGTCATGTCCCTTGTACAACACTTCGTAACACGCGCCAGCTAAGGGTCGGTTCTTGCTGTCGAATGATGCGTGGGTGTGGGCACCGCCGGAGACTTGCACGAGCGGGTAGGGCCCCGTGGTGTCATCCTCGTGCGGAGCGGCAATGATCGCGTCCGCGACGACCGGCTTGGCACCGTCCGGGGTGGATAGCGTTACCGAGAACTCGTAATTTTCTGGAATGGGACCGATGCCGTTGGGCCGCAGGTTGATCCAGCCGTCGGCGGTGGCGGTCTGGTCCACCGTCGCATGGGCAGTGTCGAAGCCGGGCGGGTTTGATCCCGGGTTATGGATCTTGTAGGTGGCGTTGGCAGCGAGCTGCGCCTGTCCGGCGGGTAGCCGGACCCACAGGTCGAAGGCCTGGGCCTCATCCGACGGATTGACGAAATCCCACTGCAGGTTGGGACGATGTTCGCCAGTGTCGGAGGTGGTCAGGTCTCCACCGCGGCAGGTCGAACATAGCGTGGACTGCCAGGAACCGGTGGCGAAGCCGGTGTCCTCGTCGCGCAGCTCGGTGTATTCCAGCGTGTTCATGAACATGACCAGCCGGTCACGTGATCCGTGTCGTTCACGATAGGCGTCCCAGAACTTTTCGACGTCGGTCGGTCCCGCATCGGCGATCATGGGTGGAAGCTCGGCAAACGGGCGGTGCACCGTATCGGTGAACCCGTCACGGGCTTCGTTGGTGCTGTCGAACAGGTCGCGCAGTGCCGCGCCGATCCGCGCCCCCACCTTTGGGCCGTCCTGGCATTCCGGGGTGGAGCCGGCGCACTCTTCTACGCCGTACTGCTGCCCGGCGACGGTGATGACGTCCTCGTTCGGAGTGGTTTCCGCGGCGTTGGCCACAGCTGCAGCGAAGCCGAGCTGGAACGCACATTTAGCGTCTGCCACCTGTTCCCGGTAGTTGTCCACGTCGCAGTTTGCGGGGATGCCGGGATAGTTCTCGTTTTCGTCCATGAGATCGTGGTAGTACTGCATGCCGACGTAGAATTCGACGTCAGAGTGCGGCGTGTCGCTCTTCTTCACGTTGACGATGTGAGAACCGGGGACGTATTCACCTCCGCCGGAAAGAGAGTTGTAGAGGTGGATCTCCACATCCTCCAGCTGGTGTTCCTGAGGCAAGTTCGCGCTTAGGTTCTTGACGTTGTACGCGGCGACGTAGGCGTGACCGGCGTGTGAGTCCAGCGAGTGGGTCCGGCCGTCGTCTTCCTCGAAGAACCGGCCCAGCGGGATTTCACCGATCAACGCCCGCTGTCCACCGTTGTCATGGTCCTTGACTCGTACCATGTCGTCATCGCTGTTGGCGTAGATTTTGAGGACGAGGTCGTCGTTCTCGCAGGCGTGCGAATTCATGAACGGAACCCGCGGCTCGGTCACCGGGCACCCGTACCAGGTGGTGCCGTCCTCCAGTTCGTAGTACTGCGGGTAGAAGACGTCGCCTGTGTCGAAGTGGCCCCACTGGTCCAGTTGACCGGTCAGCGCAACCCCGGTTCCGCCGGGCCCGGACATCAACGGCTGCCACTCCGGCGCGGCATCCTGCTGCCCGTCGGCGTGCGCGAACACCTCCAACTCCCACTCGGCATTCGCGAACGGCATGGCCAGCTCCCCGACAACCGCCGCATTCGCCGACTGCACCATCCCCGTGATCCGCACGACCGGCGGGGCATTGTCACACCAGGACACCGGAGGCAGCAGTTGATTGTCACAGGGTGCCTGCGGCGGTACCGGGAGCGGAACCGGATCATTCATAGGCGGATTTGTGTAAAGCGGGGGTAGGAACGGGTTATACACCCCCCCGTCGCAGCTGGCATCCCAGATCGAGCCCGAGTAATCCAACGTCGTGTTAGGAGTCTGAGGAGTCGCCGGCTTGTAACCGAGATTGACAATCTCGCCAGCACCGACACACACGTAGGTGTCGTGATTGCCGCGGTTGCGCACCTGTAGCTGCAGCTCGTAAGAGCCGCAGTTCGCGAACAGGAACCAGTT
>NZ_JBFAOU010000350.1:0-3750 GCF_040675365.1 Catellatospora sp. NPDC049609
GGCCGCCGCGGAAGCCCTCTACGAAACCGCACAGCCGGCCGCCTTCTCGATCTTCACCGTGGGCACCCTCGACGGCAGCGAGCCGGTCTGGCAGGTGGAGGTCCCCGGCCTGCTGTCCTTCCTCGGCACCGGCCGCCTCGACGGCACCGTCCAGGGCATCAACGACCTGCAAGCCGAGTACGAGGCGAAGTACGGCCCCGGCGACTACAAACCCATCATCCCTGTCACCTACTGGACCTTCCGGTTCATGATCGGAGCGGGGATCCTCGCCGCGCTGCTCGCGCTGTGGTCGCTGTGGGCGGTCCGGCGCGGTAAGTCACCGGCGTCGCGGTGGTTGCTGCGGGGCGGCATCCTGCTGCCGTTGCTGCCTCTGGTCGCCAACGCGTTCGGCTGGATCTTCACCGAGATGGGCCGCCAGCCCTGGATCGTGTTCGGCCAGATGAAGACCGCCGACGGCGTCTCGGCCACCGTCGACAGCGCGAGCATCGTCACCTCTCTGCTGGTCTACACCGCCCTCTACGGCGTCCTCGCCGTCGTCGAGGTCGGGCTTCTGCTCAAGTACGCCAAGGCCGGCATAGCCGAGGCCAGCCCGCTGCCCGACGAGCGCTCGGCCAACGACGAGCGTCCGCTGACGTTCGCCCACTAGGAGACGATCATGGAACTGACCACCGTCTGGTTCGTACTCATCGCGATCCTGTGGACCGGGTACTTCGTCCTGGAGGGCTTCGACTTCGGCGTCGGGATGCTGCTGCCGATCCTCGGGCGCGGCTTCTCCGCGCAGGGTGAACGCGAACGCCGCGTCTTGATCAACACCATCGGACCGGTGTGGGACGGCAACGAGGTCTGGGTGCTCACCGCCGGCGGGGCGACCTTCGCCGCCTTTCCCGAGTGGTACGCCACCCTGTTCAGCGGGTTCTACCTGCCATTGCTGCTGATACTGGTGGCGCTGATCATCCGAGGGGTCGCGTTCGAGTACCGGGGCAAGCACGACGACCCCAGGTGGCGCAAACGCTTCGACATCTGCATCGTGATCGGCTCGGCGGTGCCCGCCCTGCTGTGGGGTGTCGCATTCGCCAACATCTTCCGCGGCATCAAACTCGGCCCCGGACACGAGTACGCAGGTTCGTTCGGGGACCTGCTCAACCCCTACGCCCTCCTCGGCGGCATCACCACACTGGCGCTGTTCCTCCTGCACGGAGCGATCTTCCTCACTTTGAAGACTTCTGGAGACGTATGTGACCATGCCCGACGCGTGGCTGGAAGGGTCGGCCCGGTGGCGGCGCTCATCGCGGTGACCTTCCTGCTGTTCACGTTCGGCATCCGCCGCACACCGGTCTCGATCACCCTCGGCCTGCTTGCCGCCGCCGCGCTGCTGGCATCACTGGCGCTCCTACGGACGGGAACGGCAAGCACCAAACGTGACGGATGGGCTTTCGCCGGCACCGCAGCCTGCCTCGCACTCACGGTCGCGAGCCTGTTCAGCGGGCTCTACCCGTACGTCCTGCCGTCTACCACGTCCGACGTGTTCAGCCTTACGGTGATGAACGCTTCGTCGACACCATACACATTGAAGATCATGACCTGGGTCGCAGTTATTTTCACCCCGGTCGTGTTGGCGTACCAGGGCTGGACCTACTGGGTGTTTCGAAAGCGGATCAGCGTCACGCACATCCCACCTGCCTCGGAACCACAACCGCTGGGTGTCGACCGGCGGGTCGTCGACGGCAAGGCGGTGCGCTGATGCGGATCATGGCACCGGCCACGCCGGTTTCCGCCCCGACGCGGCGGCGGGGTCGATCGCTGACGTCATTGCGGCTGGCCCAGGACGGGGGCGGCCGGTGCGCTCCGATCTGACCGACCCGTCGGGCGAGCTGATCGAGTCGATCCTGGTGGACTTTCCGAACAGAGGTCCGGATCGCCGCAGACGAGAAGGTGCGCTACAGGTTCCGGACCCGTGGCGGCTGATGGAGCATCTGCTGGAATCAACTAGGGCGACTGGATGAACGCGGGATTCCTGTCCTGCCGCTGCTCGGCGGCGCAGATCGGGCGATACGACGCGTTCGTATACGCGTTCATCAAAATGTCTGTCGGAGGAGCGGCTGCAATACGCGGAGGGCTGGTACGAGTCGCAGCGCCGCGACGCCGAGGACATCACCGTGGGCGACTGGTCGTTCCGGCGGCGCCGCCCGCACCTGAAGGCCAACCTGACCGGCTTCGGCATCGTCGAGGGCGACCAGCTCACCTGCCGGCCGCACGGCTGGAAGTGGAACCTCAACACCGGCCGCTGCCAGAATGCCGCAGTTAGCCACACGGCACGCGCTAAACGCGACCGCCAAGGGACAGTCGCCTGCTAATTCAGCCCACGCCCCATGAGCCACCAACCGTCGACCGGCACCGGAACCGGCGCCATCCAGGCTCATGCGCTGATGCACGGAACGTGAGGCGAACCCGACAAGGCCGACGACGTCAAGCCCCACCAGGCTGGCAGCAGATGGTGGCGCTCCGCTTGCGGGCCCGGCACACTCGACAGCGCCTGCGCCGGACGGCTCCTCGGCTAAGTGCGGCGCAGGCACCGACATTCTGGAGTCGGTCTACAGGTCACCCATCCAAACGGGTCACCTCGAAGCCCGACGACGCTGCTCGGTTCGCCCCGGTACGGCCGGGCGCTAGGGCGCGGTTTCGAACCGCCTCACCGTATCGCGACCGACGCACTCCTTCACGGTGGGAACGGAAAGCAGGTGGTGCGTCAACTGGATCGAAGCGCCGGAGCCGAACTTTAGGTCGCGACTGTTCACGGACCAATGCCCTTGCGCCGCTGGACGGGACGTGATCTGTGGCGGCCCGCACCCACCCACCGTTTTGCCTTCCGGACGCACCTTCTTGAGACACCCAGGCTCAGGGTCGCCTCTGGTTCGGGACCAATGGCCCTCGGGGCATGACGCCGGGCCCTGTCGCGGCGCCACCCACCGCGGGAACGTGGTCATTGCCGTGATTCGACCTAGTGGAGGTTCACCATGACCAGTCACGTCGTTGCAGACCATCCCGTGCAGGTTCGCACGTACGGCCCGGTGCCGACTGACTTGATCGCCTACGCCGCGCACAAGGTTCACGTGGTGTTGCGCCACGCCCCGGCAGCGGTACTGTTCGTGCGGATCAAACTCAGCCACGACCTCGGGTCGGCTCCGCTGGCCGCCACCGTTCGCGTCGACGTGGACGTAAACGGCATCGACGTGCACGCTCGGGCCGCCGCCCCGAGCCTGACCGAGGCAGTGGATCTGATGCAGCGGCGGTTGCGCACCCGCATTCAACGCGTCCACCAACATTGACCACCTCCAGCGCCTGCGGCCGCTTGCCCTCGGACCACAGGTCGCAGAGATGAGTGCGCAGCTGCTGGCCGCCGGTCATCTACCGGTCGGAGCACCAAGAGACCGGCGGCCCAGGTGTTGGCACTCGGCGGGATCGAACAAGCCGCACCTTTCTCGCCCGGATCCTCGGCCTACTGCCGCGAGAGCCGTGCCGATCAGGATGTTCACCCCGAACCGCCTAACCTGCAAAAGGTTGTGCCTGTCCCGTCCGACTGCCGCAACCTGCCGCCGCGCTGGCTCTCCGCGGACTTGCCGCAATCCTGTGTCAACGACGGCCGAAAACTGACCCTCTAGCGACGGCCGAAAACTGACCCCCTAGCTGGTTCGGTTCCTATCGGTGGTCGTGCTTGTCGGCCGGTGGGACTGGCCGGCCGAGGTCTCGGTT
>NZ_JBFAOU010000351.1:0-3697 GCF_040675365.1 Catellatospora sp. NPDC049609
GGACCTTCAGAGCTTCAACATCGCACCGCGATCATGTATCACAGTCCACACACGACGCCGTGAAGCACTGCACCACAAGATCTTCGCCAGATCCATCATTCACTGGCCGCGGGCACCAGCCACGGTTGTAAAACTAGAGGCCAGTGACGCACGCGCGTTGAATCCGCTGTTGGATCCCCTCGGGGCTTGCTTGCTGGCCCTCCGTTACAGATACGAAGGGCCGAGAAGCCAATGCTCTCGGCCCTTCGCGTTGGGCGGGCGTTGTTCGACGGATTCTATCTCACCAGGGCAGGCGGGGTGCGATCAGCACTCCGTCTGCTTGAATCTTGGTGCCCTGAGAGTTCGGCTTGGTGCCACGAGCGAGTTCTATGGCGACCCGCTCCTTCGTGTTGAGACCAACTCCAGCTGCGGGGTTTAGTAGCACCCAATTGCCCTGGCGAACCTGCTGATTAATAATGAACGTCTTTGAGCCGGTGTTCGTCTTTATCTTGTAGCGGGCATTCGGATCGAGTTGGTTCCCTTCCGGAACGTACACCCAGACGTCCCATAGCCCCGACTTGTGGCTCGTGGTCGACGGTTTCACGGCGACGTTCCAGGTCAGTGTTGCAGCAGGATCTTTCGACACCGCCATGTCATTGAGGAGGCAACTACCGCAGTCTTGGCTCACCCAAGCTCCACGGCCGTTGGCGGTATCCGCATCGACCATTCCGGCAAAGTGAAGTGTATTGAGCCAGAGGGTCTGCGCATCGCGCTGTTCTCCCGAATGGAATTCGACCCACCTCGGCCAAAACGCAGTGAAACTACGTGGATCGTTTTCCCAGATGACATCAAGAACCTGCTGAAATGGATGCACGCTGATGTCATGGACGTTGAACTTTCGCTCGAGCGGTCCGGCGTTCGGTTCGCTAGGTGGATTGTTGTCGATCAGATCGAAGAGGGCAGCCGCGATGTTTCCTTCTACTTCCGGGCCGAATTCGAACTGCTTGCCCGAGACATCAGTGCGTTTTTCGATGTCCAAGCGGTATCCGCCTCCCCACGTGATCTGAGTCCATTCAGTCGAGCCCGGCTCGTTTTCGGCCGCGACACCGATCCAATAGGCGAATCCTTCACTCCAGGCGCACTCCTCGCTACTGGCACGTTGGACATAGTGCGGGTTGCAGTTCTCTTTAACCCAGAGAACAAATTCAAGCCCGTACAGTTGATGCATTACTCGATGACCCAACTCGTGCTCCACCTGCCCGGACGCGCCTTCATCGGTGCCGACGTGGATGACGCCGAAGACCGGGTCGTAGAATGATCGTCCCTCATCGTTGAGAAAGATGTGTGCGTCTCCGAGCTGGTCAGTACCCACCAATTCCCGCACGTTATAGATCGCAGCGTAGGCGTGGGCTGAATTTGATTCGGCCCTATGCTGCAGGCCGTCGTCTCGCTGGAAGTGCAGGCCCAGCGGGATAGTCAGCATCGGCTCGTAGTCGCCAGGCTCCACACTCCCCGGCTCACGAACCACGGCAGATACGTCCTGGTTGACCGGGAACACCTTTAGGACCAGCTTGTCGTCAGCACACGCGTACGACTGCTGAAAACTGACCGAAGTGGCTGAGCAACCGTGCCACTCGGTGCCATTGGGCAACTGGTAGCGCTGAGGGTAGACGAAATTGAGATCGAAACGGCCCTGGTCGTCAAGGTAGCCAGTAACCGGCACGCCCATCTCCCCTGGCTCGGACGGCACCGCACGCCATTGCACAGGGTCGGACGCCGCACCACCCTTGCCCTCATACCACAACTCCCACTTCGCACCTGGAAGCGGCCGCACAGGACTAACCTGGCCCGCGATAGTCATGCGGCGGGGCGCCACCACCGTCCCTGTGATATGCACCGTCGGCGGCGCGGGCGGCGGAGATCCTGGAGGGGGATTGCCCGGCGGGCCCACGGGGGGCACAGGCGGATTGTTCGCCGGCGAGCAAGAGCCATCTTTCCTCGGCAACGCGATGGGCATGATCGCCGCCCCGTTTCGGTACCTCGACCCTGAGTGGTGCCCGCCGGCACCGAGATCCAAGACCATATGCGGGCTCAGGCAAAAATCTAGCCGAGTGGTGGTGTAGCTGTCATCATTGTCGGGGTTGACGACGTAGTTGACGGACACCTTGTACACGTCTTGCGGTGCCCAAGGGGCAGGCAGTGGACAGTTGTAGAATTTCAAGTACTGGTAGTCGGCGTCCATTCGGTAGTTCATCACACCGATACCGTTCCAGAACCCACCTGAAATGGCGCAGGCGTTGTAGTTAGGTGGGGGCGGCGGGTCTTCTACCGCGAGCGCTGACCCGGGGAACATCCCGGCAACCATCGCCCAAGCGGTGACAGCGACAAGCGTCCGCCCTACATGACGAACCATCAATTTCATGTTTTCCGTCCCAGCACTGGCCTTGTAGATCCTCTTAACCATCAGATCGATAGGTGGCAATTTTACGAGGACAGCCCTCGCTCGCCACGCATGCCTATACGTGCAGGGGCAGGAAAGCGTTCGTGTTCCAGGCGGCTTAGGCACAATACCGGTTACTTTGGCCGTTTAGGGTGGTTGTAGGGGTATGCCGCGTGCTGGTCAGGTGAAGTCGTCGGGTGAGCGTCTGTCGGATCGGATCGCGATCGGGTGCTCACCCGGACGTTTCCGCGGGGACTGATCGACGAGGTCCTTGCAGCAACAGGCCGGGTTCAGCAGCGGTCGCGGCCGCTGCCGTCACGGGTGGTCGTGTACTTCGTCCTGGCTATGTGCCTGTTCTTCGGGCAGGGCTACGAGGAGGTGCTGCGGCTGCTGACGCAGGGCTTGGTCGGCCAGCGCCGGTGGCAGGGCGCATGGCAGGTGCCGACCAGCGCGGCGATCTAGTGCTCTGGCCGCATACGTTTGCCGGGTTGGTCAGGCTGCTGCGGTGAGTGGGCGTCCGCCCCAGCGGATGCCTTTCTCGCTGCGGACGCGGGCGCGTTCGCGGCGTTGGGCTGCCAGGACGTCGGGGTGGCGGGCGTTGGCGTTGCGCCAGCGCAGGTAGGCGTGCAGGGCCCGGGTCTGGGTGGTGTGGCTGCGGTGGTGGGAGTTGGCGATGGTGAACTGCCGCAGCGGGCCGAAATGGGCCTCGATCGGGTTGGCCCAGGAGGCGTAGGTTGGGGTGAAGCACAGCTCGACCCGGTGCTTCCTCGCCCAGTGGCGGATCGTTTCGCTCTTGTGGGCGGACAGGTTGTCCAGGATCACGTAGATGGGGGCGCCGTCGGGGCGGGCGGCGCGGATCGATTTCAGCGCGGCGAGGGTGTTGGCGGTGCCCTTGCGGCGGCGGTTGACGCCCCAGAGTTTGTCGTCGCCGAGCGAGTAGCAGCCGTGGAAGTAGCGGATGCCGTGGGTGCGGCGGTAGGTGGCCGGCAGCCTCTCCGGGTGGCCCTGGGTGGCCCAGCCTGCTCCGGCGGTGGGGCGGATCCCGAGCGGCCCGAACTCGTCGAACGCGAAGACCCGCTCCGGGAGGCGGTCCAGGACCTCCTTGATCCGGTCGAGCTTGGCGTCGCGGTCGGGGTCCGGGGACTCCTTCCACGTCTTGGTCCGCTGGAACGTGACACCGCGGCGGGCCAGCAGACGGCGCAGGGCCTCGCGGCCGATGCGGATGACCCGCCCGTGGACCCGGCGCAGGTAGGCGGCGAGCTTGCGCAGTGACCAGCG
>NZ_JBFAOU010000352.1:0-3690 GCF_040675365.1 Catellatospora sp. NPDC049609
GAAGACACGACGAGCCCATCGACGCGGCATCCAAAAAGGATCTGCGATCGGACCAGCAACCGCCACCGTCAGCTATTGCGCACAAGATCGTTACTTCGATGGACGCCGCAACGGGACACTCCCTTCCCCCGGATCAACATCCAGTTTCAGGGTGTCCACCGCCAAGGTGGAAGCTCAACATCGGACTTGGTAGTCGCTGGCGGTTCTGCTCTACCGAAAGGTGGCAGTTATCGCCACGCGGCCTGACTGGCCCGAGCCGGAACAGAGGTAGAGCACGAGGTCGTTGGGGTTGCTGATGCTGCGGCGCACGAGCAGCCAGCGGGAGGTGTCGCCGCGGTCGACGTGGCCGGGCAGGGTGGCCATCGCCAGTCGTGCACACGCTGTCCCTTGGTGCCGCCAGAGGCGGAGATCGCTTCCACGCCTCGGGCGGGGCACGGCGACGAGGGTGTCAGTGCGGACACTGCCTGCGCCATTGTGGATGGGCTGGCTACAGTAGCGGGGCCGCCACGACATAGCCGCGACGGCGGGCGGCCAGGAAGCGGCGAACTTCGAGTCGAGCCCTATAGGCCTCGTCGGCGGCCGGCCACGTAGCGGGCACGTCAGCGTCCAGGGCACGGTCAGCATCCGGGTGGCCAGGATCGGCCTGGTGACGGACTCCGGGTGATCGCCGATGCTGGCGTCCCGCTCGGCGGGTGGGGTCGTCGGCCCAGTTCTCGGGCAGGTAAAGATCCCGGTTGTATCAGCGCGTGCCCGACGTCGGAGCGTGGAGCAGAACACCGCCAGCTGGCAGTTCTCTGCCCGCCCGGCGGTCGCGGAGTACTGGCGCTCGACTCCGGCCGAGCGATCACCCGGACTTGACCAACCCGTCTTCTGGGCGACCAGGACCCCATTCGCGCGGCCAAGACGCTCGACCACGTACGCGCCCGTGCTCGTCGTCGGTGTCCCAGACACAGACCACCGCACGCAATAGCCGCTGCATGCGGTCCGGCGTCGACTGCGCGTCGGGTTAAGCCAGCGTTCGAAGGTGCGCCGCCACCGCCATGCATTGGGACACCTCGACCCGCCTACCTTCGGGAGCCCTCATGCGGGCGGACGGTTGGTGTGACATGGACCGCTTGCAGTTCCACCCGGAACCAAATCGATCCCGCGTCTGTACTGGCTTAGGACGGGCCAAAACTTCGAGACTTCCGGCGACCCCTTGGCGGTACGAAACGGAACTAATGATGAAAGGGATCCCAAAGCTGTTCGCGCGTTTAGCTGCGGGACCGAATCGCCGGCGTGGTGACCGTGGTGCGCCGGCGCAGCGAGCCCAGGCCGGCAGGGGCGGTCCGGTATCTCAGCAGGTCCAATGAATAGCGGAAGCGGCGACCGGGTGGCTTTGCGTTGCGCGTCTGTGGTCATCCTTAGAGGACTTGGAGTAGGAACAACAGTGAGGAAGAGACGGGCTGGTAGCCGTGTGGCCGGTGTAGTGTCCGCGGTGTTGCTGGCGTCGATGGTTTTTGTGAACGAACTGGCGGCTGGACAGGCGGGGGCGGCGTCTGCCGGTCTGCATCGTGAAGTTGTCCTGGAGACCGATGGCAAGTCGTTCCGGTTTGTGTCTCAGGCGGTGCGGGCGCAGCCGCTTCGGGTGCGTGGACCGGTTGAGGTGCGGGGCGGCTATCGTGTCGAGGCGAGGGGGCCAAAGGGGCAGGTGGTGCACACTGCGTCGGTCGCGGACCCGCTCAATGTGCACTATGACGCGGTTGAGGGTGGGAAGTTCACCGGCGGGGTGGCGCATAGGACGTCAGGCCAGCTGGTGGTTCAGCTTCCAGTCGACGCCGAGGTGCGGGAGCTGGCGATGAGCGGTAACGGGGCCTCGGCCGTGGTCGCCGTTCCCGAGTTGGACGACCTGGCCCCAGCGGCTGTGCTGCCGTCGACCACGCTTGTCAACAATGGGCCGTCCAGCCAGCGTGTAGATGTGGTGTTCCTGGGTGACGGGTACACCAGCTCTCAGCTCGAGCTTTACCGCGATGACGTGGACAGGTTCAGTGCCGAGCTGTTGGAGGAAGCGCCGTTCTCCGAGTACGACAACTTTTTCAACGTGCACCGGGTTGATGTCACCTCGAACCAGTCAGGCACCGACGGCTCATCCACCTGCGGCGGCACGATGCGTGACACGGCGCTCGACACCGGTTTCCGGCCAACAGGGATCCCGGGCGACTGCCGGAACCTGGAGACCGACAACGCTGCGGATGTCATGGCCGCGGCGGCATCCGCGCCGGCCGCAGACATCGTCATCATCGTGGTCAACGCAGCCGAGGGCGGCGGCTCCGCTAGCTACACGAACTATTCTGTCTTCTCGCGAGGCGGCGACTTCCCAGAAGACACGATGCGGCACGAGGTGGGCCACTCGTTCGGCGAGCTTGAGGACGAGTACTTCAACGCTGACGGTTCGACCTGGTCCTGGGGCGAGCCTGATGCCCCCAACCTGTCGACGAACCTGGCCGCCGCGACCGCGAAGTGGGGTCGGTGGGTAGTGCCTGGGACGCTCTTTCCCACACCCGTTTCACCCGAACCGGACTTTGACGTTCCCGGGTATTACAAAGGCGCGTACCGCCACCAGAACGGGATCTATCGCCCGACGTTCGACTCGAAGATGAGAACAAGAACCAAGCCGTTCGACCGCGTCAGCCACGCCGTGCTCGTCGACCGGATCTTCGACTACGTGCCCAACGATGCGTCACCCCCGTCGGGCTTTGCGAGGGAGGGCCTTGGCACCGCGCCATCCGGCAAGATCAGGGTCGGCATGTTCTTCGAGGACCCGCAGAGCTACATCCTGTCGTATCGGATCTCGAACTACGCCGATTTCCGTGACAGTGCCGACAAGCCGGCGTGGAACCAGCCAACGTTCAGCCAAACGGAAAACTGGGCCCCGCTGCCTGGCCCCGGGCCTAAGACGATCTATGTCCGGGTCACGAACGGGACCGGCCTGTCGACCACACGCAGCTTTGTCGTCAACGTCGTCCCAGCGAGCACGGCGATCAATAGCGGGACATGGCGCAGCGGGAGCCACACGTCGCTGGTGGCCGATGACGACAGCTTCTACGAAGTGAACTCGGTTATGTTCTACGGCTTCATCTCGACCTCGTGGTGGGCCACGATTTCGAACGTGCCCAACTCCGCCACCTCCCTCCGGGTCAAGTACCGGGGGGCGAACTCGGCGCAGTGCACCCAGAGCATCAAGATGCTCAACGATGCCGGCGTTTGGGTGCTGCTCGACAGTCGATCGGTTGGGACGACCGAACAGCAGATCCTCGTGGAGCCAACTGGGAACCTCGCCGACTACGTCAGCGGCACTTCAGGCAACGGCCAGGTGAGAGTGTGGGTCGGCTGCTACCGCGGTACTGCCTTCCACTCCAAAGCGGACCAGATGGTGCTCACCTACTCCTAGTGGTCGATCCCTATCGACGATAGGTTGTCAAAGTCCGGCTCAACCCGGCTCGGCGCTGGTTGAGGCCGATGGTGGGGAAGGTCGCCTCGTGTGTCCACGCCTTGCGCGTGTGACGTTCATGTCCCGTGAGGACTTGCTGAGGCACCTTCCCCGTCTTTGTCTGGCGTAACGATCTTGTGCGCAATAGCTGACGGTGGCGGTTGCTGGTCCGATCGCAGATCCTTTTTGGATGCCGCGTCGATGGGCTCGTCGTGTCTTCA
>NZ_JBFAOU010000353.1:0-3683 GCF_040675365.1 Catellatospora sp. NPDC049609
CAGGTCCCGGCGTGATCACACCGGCCCGTGCTCCGAAAGGCCGGGAACTGATCCCCGCATTAAAGATCTACAACCGTCGCCACGCCCGCCGCCGCGCACCGGGAGAACGCGGCTTCTCGACCCTCAAGACCTGGCGCATCCTCAACAAGGTCCGCTGCACCGTGGACAAGGTCAGCGACATCGCTCGAGCCATCCTCGCACTACACCTCGCCACATCGACCACCGTCAGGCTGTAATGGCCTCAGTGATAGGGCGTTAAGTAGGCAGTCAGGTGGTGCGGGGTCTGCCTTTAGCTGGCTTGCCCGGTGTTAGGGGGGCCGGTCGTCGGGTTAGTTCGGGTACCTCAACCTCAACACCGCCAGCGCGAAGCTCGTTTTCCATGATCTTCGCTGAGCGGGAAGAGCGCAGGCCGTGGCGGCTGCCCACTTCAGCTTCTATTTGCCCAGCGAAACCGAAAGTCGGGCGCGGAGGTCCTTTCGAAGAATCTTTCCAGAGGCCGTTTTGGGGATAGCATTCACGAACGTGACAGCGCGGACGCGTTTATAGGGTGCGACACGTTCGGCGACGTAGTTTTTGACGTCCTGCTGTGTAAGTTCGGCACCAGGAACGGCTACGACGAAAGCATGCGGGATCTCCTGGCCGCAGGCGTCGTGGCCGGCGACGACGGCCGCGTCCGCGATCCGCGGGTGTCCCAGGAGCACCGCCTCCAGCTCGGCTGGCGGCACCTGGTATCCCTTGTATTTGATCAGCTCCTTGACACGATCGACGATGTACCAGTCGCCGTCTTCGTCTACTCTCGCCACGTCGCCGGTGTGCAGCCAGCCATCGGCGTCGATAACCGCCTCCGTGTCGGCCGGACGGCCAAGGTAACCCCGCATCACCTGGGGACCCTTTACCCACAACTCGCCGGACTGGCCGACACCGAGATCCTCGCCGGTAGCCACGTCGATGACTCGGGCGAGCGTATTCGGGACCAGTGGGCCCACCGTGCCCGGCTTAACTCGAAGGTCTTCATATGGTTGCAGGTGTGACACACACATCTCCGTCATGCCGTAGCCCTGTTGCACCCGGCAGCCAAGCCGTGCCGCGCAGGCTTGTGCCAGATTGCCGTCGAGGGGTGCAGCACCGGAGACAACCACATCGAGGGCCGGAAGCTCGTAGTCGTCGACGAGTGGGTCATTCGCCAATGCCAACACGATTGGCGGAGCGACGAACGCCCGGTTGACGCGATGGTCTTGCATCGCGGTGAGGAACTCAGCCAAATGAAAGCGTGGCAACACGATGAGTGTGGCACCCTGCGCCAGCGCCATGTTCATTACCACGGTAAACCCGTAGGCATGGAAGAATGGTACTATTGCTAGCACTCGATCGCTGGGCACATATTTTACCATCTGCTGGGTTTGGACTATGTTGGCGACCAGGTTGCCGTGGGTGAGCATGACAGCCTTCGTCGCGCCGGTCGTGCCCGAAGAGTATGGCAGCACCGCGAGCGATGTCACCGGGTCGATGTCCACCTGTGGCGGTGGGTCGGTGCTCGCCATCAACTCGCGGATCGAACGGTATCCTTGCGCGTCGTCGCAGACAAACACCTCCTGCACTCGATCCGCGGCGGCAGTCGCCCGGTCTAGGAGTGCCGAGATGGTGACTAGGAACCTTGCGCGGGAGTCGCTGATCTGCCTGAGTACGTCGTCGCTGGTGGCGAGCGCGTTGACCGTTGTAACTGTGGCTCCCGCCGCCAGCGCAGCGTGGAACACCACGGGGTATAAGAGCGTGTTCGGGCTCAACAATGCCAGGACATCACCTGGACGCAGCCCGGCGGTTGCCAGACCAGCGGCAAGCCGGTCGACGTTGTAGGCAAGCTCCGCGTAGGTCATGGTCTGGCCGGACTGGCCGTCAATCAGCGCGGGGTGGGATCCGCGGGCCGTCGCCGAGTCGATGACGACTTGTCGCAGCGAGGCGCGGGGGATCTTTACGCCAGCCAGAGGGCTCGAAAAGGGCACCATCCCTCGCTTCGCTTGAGACGTGCTGTTGATGTCACTTAGTGGGCAACGCACAGTCTTGCGCAGACGCTGGGCCGCTAACCACAGTCTAACATGCCGGTCGAGGCAGAGCTCGACCAGTGCGTGGTGGCGGTTCCCTGGCCAGATGATCGGCATCGCGCTGTCCACACCGCGCCCATCCGACGCCGCCTGCACCGCCGGCTTGCTATCCGGCCCGTCCGCCACTGTGAACGCGACCGATCCTGCGAACTACCAACAGGACGTCATGGTCATGCAGCACCGAGGTCTCCACGGTCGCGGGGGCGACCTGTCAGGGCACCTCCGCACCACCATGGACGCCCACTCCGCCACGCACGCAAACGAGGTCAACAGAAGCGGCACCCGCTCCGGACCATGCGGGACGCTACGTGACGAGGTCCGCGCATGACATAGCCATCCAGCGTGTCGCGACCGATTACGCCCGCGATTCCGAACGCAGCCTCACCGTGTGAACGCCACAGCCGACATCGCGTCCGACTGGCCTAGGCGAACTGCAACCGACAAATGAGGTAAACCGAAGCAATGATGCGTGTCTTTCGTCATTCCGGCAACGGGCGCTGGGCAGGCTCCCGCAGCCGATTTGGTCGCTGGAAGGATCGTCGCGCCACATCGTGATTTCAACAGCGGTCGTAAGTCCAAAGCGAAAAGCGCGTGATCGCGACGAACCCCATTCGTTCGTAAACCAATCGACCCGAACTGCTTGAAAGCAACATCGTAGGGCAGTCAATGGCGGCCTGTGCCGCGGCCCACGTGATCTGACTAGCGAATCGCCGTCCCCTTGCCGGCTCAGCCACAGACACATAGTTTATGGTATTAATTCCTTCATGAAAGAAGGAGGCGGCAGTCGCAACTGCGGTGCCCTCCGACCGGCCTAACCAAAAACGCCACCCGCTGCTCAAAGCGGCGGGGCTGAATAGCCTGCCGCGTCTCCAGCCTTCCCGGTTGAGCGGGTAGGCATCAGCGAGGGTGTCTTCGAACTCGCGTAGGTGATCGGCAGTTGTGACCTCTTGTATGTCGAGCGACATGTCGGGGACGTATGGCTGGCACGTAGGCAATCGCAACATCAGCGGCGGATAGCCTGCTGGCGTCCAGCCCTCGAGCTCCGTGCTCGTGGGCCAGGCGCTCCACAGATAGAAGATGCCCTGTTCGCGCTGCGGCCGCTCCCCGTCAGCGAAACATCGAGCGGCACGTGCGATTGCTCCCATGTCGCGTGGCGGCCGCAGGACAGTCGCGCTGTTAGCGAACCCAGCTCGGCCGCCGAGGTCGGCCAGCGCGAGCTCCTCATTCACAACCGTCCTACCGCCTTGTGCGGCAACAAGGTCATTTGCGGAGGATGCCAATGCCCGTACGTATTGCCTCAGGACAGTGTCATCGGAACGGGTGCGAACACTCCAGCCGTCATCGACCGTCGAAGCCCCAGCGTTGCTCGACATAGATTCCCCTCAGTCGCCCTGTTGTATGGCAATACGGCGACCGCCGTCGTGAAGTTCCATGGGACGCGAAGGCAGGACATGCGAATGCGTCAGGGTTGTGATTTCGGATCAGGGACGACCTAGTGCTCTGACCGGAAAGGTTCGCCGGGTTGATGGCTGTCGGGATTGGATGTAGCCCGACATCCGATCCGACGTTGGAGGCAAGGTGGCG
>NZ_JBFAOU010000354.1:0-3679 GCF_040675365.1 Catellatospora sp. NPDC049609
CTTCGACTGCCGCCGTCTTGTGGCGCCTTGAAGTGGCTAAACCCGCTCAGAAGGTCATCTCATTGCCGTCGACGTACTTTGTGTCGCAATTGGCGCACCATGTAATGCAGTTGCTGCCGACGACCATGGTCGGTCCGCTCTTCTCCATCCCGAGGGCGCCATCGATCGTCGGAGCGCCGAAGATGTATTGATCTCCTGCCGGGTTCTTAAACCCGTCAATCGCCGCGCCGCGCCGCCACGCCTCCGCGATAGTGTCGAGGTCTGGTGCCATAAGAGTCTTCATGTCGACTTCCTCCGGATCGAGATGGTCTCGCCTCAGTGGCAAGCTCTGTCTCGAATACGCATCTCGACCTGGACCAGTTCCCTGTTCACTGCCGCACCGTGGCAATCCACGTGACGAGTTCAGCCCGTAAGATCGCGTTAGCCCAGATCGTGCCGATTCGGGTGAATTGGCTGCGAAGACGCGGAACCCATCGGTTGGTGGTCTACAGCCGTTGCCCACATGCCTGTGTCGTGGCTGCGGAACTAATCGATGCCAGGACACGTATACCATCGAAATGGCAACAAATGCCCAATTCTGAATTCCAGCAGTGCGTCAGGTTTGGATCGACTTTGGCAATACAGAATGTCAATGTCAGGGGTCAAGGGGGTATTTTGTGACTGCGTCTATCGAGGTTAGTAGAGGTTCTGGGCTCAGCCGCATCCTTCGAAGTGTGGTCGCCCCAGCGGCAGACCTGCTCGCCACGAGGTTGGTTTCCCTTCCCGGCCTGCGGAAGCCGGAACGCGACCTGCTCGTTGATGAGCTAATTAACTGTTTGGACCAATTGTTGCGCACGCAACTGGGGCGGACCCTCCTGATTGAGCTACACATTGCGCGGATCGGGGGCCGATTGGGCGCCGCGGAAGGGCAGCAGGGCTGGGAACGCTTCGTAGAGTTGTCGGCGACTTCCGATTACTGGCTGGAGTTGCAGGAAATCTACCCGGCTATGCGGGGGCGGGTAGACCGCATGGTATCCAATCGGGTGGATGCAGTCGTGGAGCTGGCACAGCGGCTTACTGACGACCGGGCGCGGTTGGCCGATTACGCCGGGGCAGACATGATGACCGGCGTGTCATTTGGCGCCGGTGATACACACCGCGATGGCCGCACGGTCGCTCGGGTGGATCTGGGTGCGGCGACGGTCTGGTACAAGCCTCGACCCGTCGAAGTTGACGTCGCGCTGAGAGAGCTAGTCAGGCAGCTTGACGCGATTGACGGCGCCGCGCCGACGTTCGGCGTGCCTGCAGTGCTGTCCGGTGCTGGATATGGCTGGGCTGAACATGTGGAACATCGCTACTGCGCTGATCCGAATGAGCTGCGTACATTCTATTCTGGCATGGGCGCCATGCTGGCCGTGATGGCATTGCTCAATGGTACCGATTTGCACCTGGAAAACGTAATCGCATGCGGTCCCTTGCCGGTCATAGTCGACTGCGAGACTCTGTTCACGCCTGGAAGCCAAGGCGCCTCGCCATTCGGCAAGGCGTTTGATACCGCGGTAGCCAGCATCACACCACTGCTACGGACCATGCTGCTGCCGCTTCGTGAGTCAGCCGTTCGGCAGGATATGTCTGGACTAGGCGGGTTGCCAGGCGAGCAGCCGAAGATCCGGGTGCCCGGCGTCGAGGAACCTGGCACAGACCAGGCTCGTGTGGTCATCAAGGAGCTTGAGGCGGTTGCGGCGAAGAATCTGCCCGCACCACAACCGAACCCTGGGCAGTACTGGGAGGCGTTGGTCGGCGGATACCAGGAATATTCCAAGCGCATCGATGGCCTAGACAGCAAAGGTGAGCTCGACCGGTCGTTGCGCCGGTTCGCAGGCCGCCAATTGCGCCTGGTGCCACGTGCCACTGATACTTATGTCAACTACGGACGTGCCTTATGGCACCCCGCGGGGTTGAAGGACCAGGCGGCGGCCGTAGCGGAAGCGTCCGAGCTGATGGCCCGGTACGTCGGTTCGGAACCACCGATGATGGCCGACGCTGAGGTGATCGCCTACGAGATCGGCGATCTACTGTGCGGAGATGTGCCAGTCTTCACCTTTACCCCGGACACCGGCACAGTCCATGACGGCAACGGCCGGATCTGTGCAGAGCATTCTGATCTTATCGAAATCGCACTGCGCGGGTGGCGGAAACGCGACCGCCAGCACGACAAGCGGATCATTGGGATGGCATTGCTTGGTGCACACCGGCGATGGGACCGTCTGCCATCCGGCGCCCCCACTCCTGTCCCCGACCGGCGGCAGCTGGATCGACCGATGGAAACCAGCCTGGCCGCCAAACTGGTGTCGCAGCTATGCCAGAGCGCCATCTTCGGCACAGATGGCACCGCAACCTGGATGACCTCAAACTATCTCTCGGTGTCGCCGGCCGGCTTCGACCTGTACAGCGGTCTGCCCGGCATCACTGCCACCCTGGCCGCCTACGCCCATCGTGCGGCGCGCGGCGACGCGCCGCACGTTCGGGAACTTGACGAAACGTTGGCGGGAGCGAAACGTAGCCTGCATCTGATATCGCCGGCGGGGATGGGTGTCGGTGGGTACAGCGGATTGGGTGGCCTGCTCTGGACCTGGTTGTTGTTGCATCACTTCGACGCGGAGGACCAAGTCCTAGACCAGGCGATACTGTGCGCCAAACTGGCCGCTGAAGTATTAGACAAGGACGACGAGTACGACATTATCGGAGGCGCCGCCGGTTTGATCGTGCCGGTACTCGGCCTCGCTACCCGCACCGGTGACAGGCGGCACCTCGCACTGGCTGAGCGGGCCGGCGAACACCTGCGTGCCGGAGCAATCGGTGATGAGCAGAAGGCACACTGGCCGACGGCGTACCCAGACGGGCTCGGCGGGTTCGCACACGGTTCAGCGGGGATCGGCTGGGCGCTGGCTCGGCTGGCGCTGGCCACCGGCAATGCACAGTGGACGACTCTGGCTGGCCGGGCTTTGCGGCACACGGAGTCGACCTATGACGCGACACAACAGGCGTGGATCGACATGAGGGAGGTCGGCTCGAGAGCACCAACGATGTGGTGTCATGGCAGTGCGGGGATCGGCCTTGCCGCCGCCGACCTACACCGGCGTGATCCACAATCTCAATACTTGGACATCTTCGGCCGGGCTCACGCGCACACCCAAAAACTCCCACCGGGCCGGAGCCACGCGATCTGCCATGGCGACTACGGCAACCTGGAACTACTCAACCACCCGCTGGCCAACCTGCAGTCAGGCGACAGGCAGCACCTTATCCGGACGCTTACCCACCAGACCGAGGTGCACGGCCCACTCATCCCCCCAGCGACGCAGACACCGCTGCCGGGCATGATGAACGGCATTGCTGGGCTGATCTACCAGCTACTGCGATCGCAGGATGCCGCAGCCTTTCCTTCAGTGCTGCTGCTAGAGAGCGCCGACCACCTGACGCCGACCGCAGTACAGGGCCCGGTGGTTGTGACAGGTTCGAGTGGCTCCGTCACAGTGGAGCCGAATCAAGCCGCCAGTGCCAGCCGGGACTAGGAGCTGTTCGGGGTTCGGATCTCGGTGGGTTTGTTGGTGGGCTGGTGACGGCTGGTAGAACTCGGTGGTGGCGCGTTTCGATGTGACGGATGCCGAGTGGGCGTTGATCGAGCCGTATCTGCCGG
>NZ_JBFAOU010000355.1:0-3622 GCF_040675365.1 Catellatospora sp. NPDC049609
CGTTTCCACCTGTGGCAGAACCTTGGTCAGGCCGTGGAGAAGACCGTGAACACTCTCCGGGTCAACCTCGCCGCGCCGGTCCCGGCCGCGGCGCCGCCCGTGCTGCAGCCACCGCGGGAGAACAAGCTCATCGCGCGGCTGCGCAGTGATTACGAAGCCGTGCAGGAGCTCTATCGCCAGGGCTGGAGCAAGGCCGCGATCGGCCGCAAGCTGCAGCTGCACCAGGCCACCGTGCGCAAGTTTGCCAACGCGCGTTGCGTCGAGGACGTGCTGGCCAAGAACCAGCAGCGCGCCAGCATCGTCGATGAGCACGTCGAGTACCTGCACCAGCGCTGGAATGAGGGGGAACACAACGCCACTCATCTGTTCCGCGAGATCAGAGCACGCGGCTACCGCGGCGGCGAATTGGCGGTGCAGCGCTACCTGCGCCGCTACCGCCACGCCTCTGGACCGGCGCCCAAGCCCGGACCGCGGCCGCCGTCAGTCCGCGAGGTCACCTCATGGATCATGACCGACCCCGACCACCTGACGGCCGACGACACCAAGAGCCTGAAAGCGATCACCAGACGCGACGCCGACCTGCGTCGACTCACTGGCCACGTGAGGGAGTTCGCCACCATGATGGTCAGACTCGAGGGACACCGGCTCGACGACTGGATCGCCGCGGTCGAGGTCGATCGCCTCGCGCCGCTGGCTTCCTTCGCGCGCAACCTGCGCCGCGATATCGACGCCGTCCGCAACGGGTTGACCCTGCCCTTCAGCTCCGGCCCGGTCGAGGGATGCATCAACAGGATCAAGATGCTCAAACGCCAGATGTTCGGCCGGGCCAACATCGACCTGCTCCGCAAACGCACCCTTCTGTCCGCGTGACCGCGTGGCTGCGTCACAAGATCGGCGACAGAGCCCGGACCTTCATGGTCAGCGCGTCCAGCGACACGAACGTGTAGTGCGCCGAGTCCAGGGGCCGGCTGCGGAACGCCTCGACCTGCGCATCCAGGGTCTGGGCCATCTCCGAGACCTGCCTCTTGGACAGCCGGGTCACGCCCAGTTGCTCGGCCAGCTTCTCCACCCGCCGCGGCGACACTCCCAGCAGATGGCTCGTGGCCACGACGGACACCAGGGCCTGCTCCGCGCTCCGGCGATACTCCAGGAGCCATTCCGGGAAGTACGTTCCGGTGCGTAGTTTTGGGATGGCCAGCCCGACCGTGCCGGCGCGGGTGTCCCACTCCCTGCTGCGGTAGCCGTTGCGCCTGTTCACGCGGTCGTCGCTGCGCTGGCCGTACCCCGCGCCAGACGACGTCGGCCTCAGCCGACATCAGCGCGTTGACGAACGCGGCCACCATTCCCGGCACCGTCCGCGGTTCGCGGCAAGGACGCTTACCTCAAGGCGCAGTTCCGGCGCATCGCCGCAAGCCGAGGTGGTAAACGCGCCGCCGCGCCGCACGGCAACCCCCACACCCGCTCATCGCGATCTGGCACATCGTCGCCCCACAGACTACCTCCCACGACCTCGGCGCCGACCAACTCCCCAACCGCATCGACCCGGCCGCCAACGCGCTGCCCCACCGCCCAACTCGATCACCTCCCGTACACCATCGCGATCAACCCCGCAACGGCCTGAGCAACACATCACTCACAATTTGAGTCAACGCTCTGAGATGTCTTGCCCTGCGGGCGGGCCAGGAGGATGTCGCTGTGCCCCAGCCCTACCCCGGTTAGTTCGGCAACGATGTCGTGCGTGCCCCGATCTCGTAACGCCGGCGTGGCGGTCGAGCAGATCGCCCGATTTCGGTATCCACCCGATGACGTTGCATCTCAGCGGTCCACTTCAGCCCAGAAATCTCTTACCGTCGAATTGAAAGTTGCTGGATCTTCCTGAAATGGCTGATGGGCCGCCCCTGCAAGGAGCCTGAACTCAGCCGTTGGTATTCCGGCGGCGACTTGCCTGCCGTGGCGAGGAGGAACGGCAATATCATTCTCGCCCGAAAGAACCAGCGTAGGAACTGCTATCTCGTTGAGCCGACTCAGTGTGTCGTGGGACATGAACGCATCCAGCGCCTCCTTCATTGCCTCAGGAGATGACGGATGAGGGAATTTAAGCGTTTCGTCTATAACTTCCGCGACAAGTCCAGATTCGTGTGCCTGAGCGCTGTATATCCAGAGATAAAAAAATTCGAGAAAATCTTTGTCACTCGGCGCCGACTCGACTAGCCATCGCCAAAACTTCGCCATCGACCGAGCGTAGCGATCTGGCTTCGCCCAAGAACCGACGAGCACTAAACTTTTTACGAGATCCGCATGACGAATGCATAGCTCCTGAGCAACAAGACCTCCCCCAGAGTACCCCGCTACGTGAGCACGGCTGCTGTTGGTAGCCCGCAGAATCTCCGCTGCGTCGTCAGCCATTAGCGAAACGGACAGAGGTTCGGCGCCGAGCGCTGAGCGCCCGACCCCACGGGCATCGAAGGCAACCATTCGGTAATGACTGGCTAGCCCGTCAACTTGTGCCGACCATGCCTCTAGCGGATCCCCCAAGCCTGAAATGAGTAGAACTGTGTCGCTGCCAACCCCTCGTTCTTCAACCCATAACGACGAACCATTTGCCCTGACATAACGACCCACAGTTCCTCCTGCCGGTAGCGCCGCGTGGCCTGGCGAGTCCAGCCCTCCGGCGTTGTCGTCTTCTATGCGGCCCAGCGCCGCAGGTTCCGTGGGGCCCAAGGTCCATAGCCCGTCTCCACTGCGGCCTAGGGTTTCTGGCGGGTACGACCACGACCGTCGGGCCTTATCCTTTAAACCACCACTTTAGTTCACGTAGTACTCAGGCTTGGCCGACCTGACGCCGGTCACTAAGAATTGTCGCCAACTTGCGCTGCGCTCGGAAAAGTCTTGACTTGACGGTTCCAATGGGTATACGCAGTAGGTCGGCCACCTCCTGGTGAGGACGATCCTCTAAAAATGTGAGACGGACGACGAGCTGGTCTGATGCAGATAGCTTCTCTACCGCCGCACGGACCTGCCAGGTAAGCCAGTGTTTTATCGCAGCATCCTCGCTGCTTTCAGTAACCGGATGGTCCACGTAGCTCGCCCATTCTCCATCGAGCGATACGAAGCGGCTACGATCAGCGTTCTTGCGGTACACGTCGATAGAAGTGCGACGGGTGATAGCGAATAGCCACGGCTCAATCGGCTTCTCGGGGTCGAACCGAGATCGGGCTTGCCAGGCCTGCAAGAAAGCTTGCTGCACCGCGTCTGCCGCAAGTTCACGGTCCGCGAGCATTCGGACAGCGACAGCGAGCATTCTAGCGCTATAGGTGTCGTGAATTGCACGAAGAGCGTCTTCGTTTCCCAGGACGAACTTCCGAGCCAGATCTTGATCTTGAACCATACTCATATCGTCAACGGCGTAGACGCGTGCCCCTGCTTGCCGCCCCCTTCGGCAGCCAGCCTCCACATCACCGCTCACGGCGCGCTTACAGTTGGCTTTCAAGCAACCTGCCGCAAGATCAAGAAGCGGGCGACTGAGACAGCTGCGGGCCGCAGTCGCAGCGCACCGAGCCGAAGACGTCGCCGGTGAGGCACTCGGAGTGCACCCGGACCAGCACCTCCTCGCCGTCGCCGA